>CAMLDH010000053.1 GCA_946478765.1 uncultured Oxalobacteraceae bacterium
ATCATCCAATTTTGCGAGGGAAGAGCCGCGATGAGTGCAGCGCGATGGTTGTTGCTGTTATGCGTGAGCCGCATGGGATTCGCGCTGATCAATGTGTGCTATTCGGCGCTGATACCAAGCTTGCGATCGGACTGGCACATGTCGGCCAGCCAGGCGGGTTTGGTGCAATCGGCATGGCATGCCGGGTATATCGTGTCGCTGGTGGCCGCCAGCATGGCGAGCGGCCGCTACGGCGCCAGGCGCACCTTCATCGCGATGGCTTATGCCGCCTGCGCCAGCGCCTTCGTGTTCGCGTTTTTTGCCACCGGCTTCCGCTCCGCCTTCCTGCTGTATGGCTTCGCCGGCGTCTGCGCGGGCGGTTCGTACGTGCCGGGCCTGACGCTGATTGCGGAGCGCTTTGCGCCGGCGTCGCGCGGACGGGCGATGGGCTATTACATTGCAGCCGCATCGCTGGGTTATGCGCTGAGCCTGGCGGGCACAAGCGTATTGGCGGCGCTGGGCGGCCCTGCAGCGGGCTTTATGCTGGCTGCCTGCGGCGCGCTGCTGGGTCTGCTGCTTGCCGCCTACACGCTGCGTGCGACACCGAACATTGTCGCGGCCGCCGCCGGCGGTTCTTCGCTTGCCTCGATGCGATGGTGTTGGAACAACAAGCCGGCGCGCTATGCGATTCTCGCGTATGCGTTGCACGCCTGGGAGCTGCTCGGCATGTGGGCCTGGCTGCCGGCGTTTCTGAGTGCGGCGATGGCCGCGCACAGCGGACCATCGTCGGCGCTCGTCAGCGGCGCGACGCTGGCCGCGCTCACGCACCTGATCAGCATGGCGGGCAGCATGGGCGGCGGCATACTGTCGGACCGATGGGGCCGCACCCGTGCAATTCTGCTGATGGCGGTTGCCAGTGCCGTCTGCGCGCTGCTGTTTGGCTGGCTGGCGGCGCTACCGATGTGGGTATTGATGGCAGTGGCCGTACTATTCAACCTGGCGGCGATTGGCGATTCGGCGATTTATTCCGCGGCCTTGACCGAAGTGGTGCCTGCGCGCCATCTGGCAGCGGCCTACTCGATTCGGTCCGTGCTCGGCTTCGGCATGGGGGCGCTCAGCCCGTGGCTGTTCGGCGTGGTGCTCGATGTGGCTGCGGTATCCAGCGGTTACGTAGCGGGACACGGATGGGGACTGGCTTGGAGTGCGCTCGGTGCGGTCGCGCTGATCGGCCCCTGCTTCACCTATCGCCTGCAACTGCTGCAAGCCACGCAGCGGAAGGACTACGCCTGATTGCAACAAATAAAATCTGTCGGGCTTGGGTGAGCCAAGTCCTTGACTCGATTTGACCTGCACGACGCTGTAAAGTTGGTCGAGGTCAAAATGGGCAACAGGCCCTTCGGCTATTTTACAAATCAAGTTGATCGCAAAGAAATCAACGTCTGCCTTCGACCCGTTGCGGAAGTTGCTACCGCTCCGAAAGCGGCCATTTAACGTTTGACATGAGAGGTGCGGCCCGGCTTGCCAGGTCGCGTCCTTTCGATGGAAGGGTTGGGCGTCATCGTGCGAATGCTCGTGAGGCGGCCCTTAATCGTTGACGACCGCTTCGGTCAGCGTGCTCAGCGATCCTCCTTAGCGATGAATGGCGCAGAGTTTGTGGCCGTCTGGGTCGCGGACGTAGGCCAAGTACAGTGACCCTAAAGCGCTTTGCCGCAGTCCAGGCGGTTCTTCAATCGAGGTGCCGCCATGCGCCACGGCTACGTCGTGGAACTTGTGTACCAGTTCAGGAGAGTTGCACTTAAACCCGATGGTGGCGCCGTTGGCAACAGTTGCCGCTTCGTCGTTGATGGGCTCGCTGACGCAGAAGACACCGCCTTCGTGCCGGTAGAAGAGTCTGATGTGGCCGGTGGGCACCTTGTTACGCAGTGGTTCGCCTGCGCCCAGCGTACCAAGCACTGCGTCATAGAAGCGTTTTGATCGCTCGATGTCGTTTGAACCAACCATGATGTGATTGAACATTGCTTTCCTTCTCTGTGGTGTGACTCCAAGATCAACTGCTGGTGATCAATGCTACTTGTAGAAGAACTGTGCGTTGACGCCTTCAAATGACGCCCAACGTTCGAGATAACCAGCGGCGTAGCCGTCAGTGTTGATTGACAAGTTAAACCGAATTGCTGCGTCCATACGATCTAAGCAAAAAATAACGGCAAAACATAGTTGAATAATATTACGACGCAGGCGACTGGCACACTGATAACGACCATGATAAATACAAGGGCAGAAACCAAGATTTTGAGAATAAAGTAAGCCAGCCCATCTTTCTTGAGGCTTGTACGTTCAGCGATATAACCTACGACCTGCTGCACTGCTACGGTCGCAAGGTCGCTTATGGGGTCAATGATCGTGTGAAGCATATAGAGGTCTGATGTTTAACGGTTTATTGATCAGCGCCGGCAGGCGTATGTGTCGAATTAAGTGTTAACCGTTTGCGCCAGTACGCATAGCCTCTTTTAAGCCAGTAATCCCGTACATGTTTTGGCACTACAGTCATCACAGTTTTTCTTTCAAATGTGTCCTGGCCAAAGCGAGCAACATAGATGGAAATAAGTCGGGCACGTGCGCGCTGTAGCGCGCGCTTTTTTCTCGACGGCGCTCTTAACTCCCTAACCAGGTTTCCCCGAATAACACCTTGCAGTGAGGACTGAGGCATGTGCCAAAGTCGAAACCTATATCGCCTTCTTCTCTTTTCGCCGTACATCTTCATTGACGTTTAACGCTGAGCTGATCGGCACGCTTGCGTGACAGCGTCCAGCGACAAGTTAAATTTGTGTTTGAACCGCATAAACAACGAACTCCTCTCCACCTAAATCTATAGATTTTCGCCAAACGTGCTTCCGGTTTGGTACTTCCAAAAACTCGCCTCTATACGCCTTCTGTGAAAGCTCGCTCTTCAATGCCGAAGTCAATCCAGGAAGTGCATTCGGCGGCAAGCTACCTGACCAAGCGGAAACAAATCCTTTGAAATTGCTATAGCTGCCCTGTGCGGCATACGTTGAGCCTTTGAATGCGACGATGTATGTGTAGAGCGGCATAGCGAATTTAACGACTAAGTTGACCGGCACTCCCAGCGTCCGGGTTGAACGACGAGTTCAACATATATGCCCTAGCATACTTGACTTCCTTGCATTCGGCAGCCAAGAAATCCTTGATCTACCAGTCCACAGTTAGAAGCAATTTTATTGCGCAATATCGTAGCTTCCGCAGTCTCTACTGCCTTCGAAATGGAAAGGAATGAATTGGAATGAGATGAAGGACTTAATCGAGAAAGACAGAAAGCATCGTCCCCAGAGTGGGTTACCAACTCGACCACGTTCACTGGGAATCGGCCGATGGTCAGATAGCTTCGAACGTATAGGAACATATCTAGGGGATATGACTTAACACGACACCTCCCAAATATAGTCCGGTACCGCCGCACAACCAATCTGTTGCTTGGGTCAATTTCAGTAGCTATAGGCGTTGCCCACCAGCCCCACCCATATATCGCCATTGCGGGGAGAAGGACAATACCGAAGTAGGCAAAAGCTGAATTTCCATTGGCAAACCAAGCGATAGAAAGAAAAGGCAAAACTACTGCTAGCACCATCAACAAGCCCTTGTGGATATTCCAAGGAATCTCAATCTTTTCCATAGCATCCGATGTTTAACGTTCGAGGTAAGGGGCGGCTTGCGCCTTGGCGCAAGACGTCCCCTTGACTGAGGGGTTAGGCGTCACCTGATTGCTGCCAACTGCAGACAGTGCTAGCCAGAGCCTTTAAGTTGGCAAGATGCACCCCCCAACGTGAGTACTGCTCTTTGAGCGCATCGTTGGCGGCCATAGCCACCTCGTTCGGCTTTCCCGATGGTTCAATGTTACCGAGCACAAGTTGTGTCTTGTAGTCGAAGATGGCATGACAGAGCGATTGAAACTCTAGTGCAGTAAACGATACGATAGACCGATCGTCCTCGACATGTACGCCGAATTGATCGAGTACGGCAAATCCAAACTGAACCTTTGATATGTAGGTTTCGCCGCGTTCGTGAATGTCTTCGAGAGGAGTCTTAACAAGCCATGGGACGCTTTGGCAGCAGGCTGTATACGCGGCTAGTTCGGCGGCGTTCGAAAGAACTAGGTCTTGCACGGCTGCAATGCGCTGACGCCTGAATGCCAGGCTATCCTTTTGAAATGCGGCTTGTAGTGACTCCCTTGAAATCCTCCGAGCCGTGATGCTAGACATCACTGCCCCAGTGACAGCAGCAACGGCAGCTATCACGGCAGCAACTAGAGTAAGGAACTGAGAGTTCATCAGAAGGGCCTCTTCAGTGCATGACGCTTAACGTTTGGGATAACCAGCTGCGAAGCTGCCTGTGTTCATCTGCATGTTAGGCACTCGCTTATTTTCCAACGGGACAATATTGGGCACGGAATAACCCCTTCTTCATGGTTCCGTCATCGAACGTTAAATCGTAATCGCCTCGAAATTCATGCTCACGTTCAAAATACTGCACACGCACCGTTCCTGATTTGCACATAGTTATTGTTTGATCCCATGCAGCATGCATGCATATAACTAGTTCCTGCGGAATCGCATATAGAAATTCGCCGTCTTTTAGCCGAATGCCAGGAGTAAACGTAATCACTGACTTTGCATTTCGCCGGGTTTCTGGGCATTGACTACTCTCGCCATATAACCAGACAAAAAGAATAGCGTTCTCATTGCTCCACATCCCGTTGACCGCTTGTGTGGCGGAAATACTTGGAGGGCCAAGTGTAATATCGGCAGATATACTGGGCTGTAACACGAAACTCAGTAAAAGTACTCCACATCGAAATAAAAGCTTGGTACACATAATGCCTAACTAGATTTCAAAGGCTTGGTCTGATTGATAAACCAGGGTAGTGCCCGATAAATCATTTCGCTTGATCCTTCGCAAGTCGCATGCGGCGTAGCATACCGCACAATACTGTAACTTTATACAGTATTAATTAACGTGAAAATCGCCTCTGATTCTACTGCTTCTGGGCAACCACCCAAACTGCTCGACCAGCTACGACGTTGCCTTAGAGACAAGCACTATAGCCTACGGACCGAACGCGTCTACGTGTACTGGGCCAGATGGTATATCCGCTTCCACCAGCTCCGCCATCCCGCCGATATGGGAGTGCCTGAAATCCACGCCTTCCTGTCCTACCTCTCCAATGAACGAAGCGTCTCGACCTCGACTCACCATCAGGCGCTGTGTGCCCTGCTGTTCCTCTACAAGCACGTGCTGAAAGTGGAGTTGCCGTGGATCGAGGACTTGCCCAAGCCGTCGAAGCCGCCCCGCCAGCCCACCGTGCTGACGCGGCAGGAGATCGACCGGATTTTTGCACAGATGGAAGGTGTCTACCTGTTGATTGCTAGACTGCTGTACGGCACCGGCATGCGATTGATGGAGTGTGCCCAGCTGCGGATCAAGGACATCGACTTCCAGCGACGGGAGATTATGATCCGACGTGGCAAAGGTGGCAAGGACCGCTTGACCATGCTGCCGCTCTCCCTGGTTCAGCCGTTGCGGGAGCAGCTGGCGTACGCGAAGTCATTGTATGACGAGGATCGCCTGAACCGTCGTAACGGCGTCATGCTGCCGGATGCGTTGGAGCGCAAATATCCGTCGGCCGGCACGCAATGGAGCTGGTATTGGGCCTTCCCCTCCGACCATGAATCGACCGATCCCCGCACCGCTCTCGTACGTCGGCATCATCTTTACGAGCAGACTATCCAACGGGCAGTCAAACGGGCGGTCCTTGCTGCGAAGCTGACCAAGCGGGCATCCAGCCACAGCTTTGCGACTCATTTGATTGAGGCGGGATATGACATCCGGACGGTTCAGGAGCTACTTGGGCATGCCGATGTGTCGACCACCATGCTGTACGCGCATGTTCTGAATAAGGGCGGCCGTGGAGTATCGTCACCCATCGATCTGCCAAGTTCGTATTGAACGGCCGCTATGGAGCAAGAACATCATGCCGTGTATGACGGCTCTTGGCCGATTGCAATCGCCCCGACAATCTTTATTTCGTACCCGACGAACCTTATTTGTTCTGGTCACGCCCACCGCTCACAAGAGCGGCGAGACGCCGAACAAATAGGGATGGAGCAACAGCAAGACGCCGTACGCGAGCAAGCCGACCGCGACGACGGCCAAGTCATTCGCTAATGGATAGTGCTTGTCCGACGGCGCCGCGCCGCGCATATTGGCCGAACGCATCGCATACAACGCATAGGCACCGAATCCGCCGAACAGCAGAATCGATGCCAGATCGCCGTTGGCGAACAGGTGTGCCGCGGCCCAGACAGTAACGCCCCACAGCATCGGATGCGCCGTCATACGCTTGAAGTTGGATCGCATATAAGCAGCCGCGATCAGTATCAGCGAAAACGGCATCAATGCCAGCGCTGCATGGCGGCTCCACACAGGCGGATTCCAGACGGGCACAAAATCGGCATGAGCCTTTCCGATAACCAAAATAATCAATCCGGCCAAGGATAATGCCGAGAACAATCCCTTATACGCGCCGATGCCTAGGCGTCGCACCAAGCCTTGCCGTACTGCTACCCGTGTCGGCACCCAATGAATGGCAATGAAAACAGCAAGACCGAGCAGCAGCAGAATCATGATGTATCCCTTTGATTGTTCGATGGGTGCGCAGGAATGACAAAGAATAGCGCCGGTTGACCACCTTGCCTTGGCCTGCAACAAGCTTGCGAGCGCATATCAGCCCGGGATCGCAGACAGAATCGCATCGACCGCCGGATGCTTGATTTTGCGCTCGTTGGAAATCGCATAAAACTGTTCGCGCACCTGCGGCAATTCGCCTACCGGCACTGCGCCGAACTGTTGTTCGACATCCAGCGCCAGCGCCGACGGTGCGGGGAACAGGCCGAGTCCGCTGCGCCCGAAGGTATTCAACAACGCATTGTCATCGAATTCGCCGACCACGTTCGGACGTAGTTCGTTGGCTTCGAACCACTGTTCGATGCGGCCGCGGATGGCATTATTGCGCGTCGGGAGCAGCAAGGGTGCGCCATTCAGACTGGCGGGGAATGTGGCGCGAAAGTTTTTTGCCAGCGCCGGAACGCCAAACAGCGTGATATCGCTCTCGCCGAGCAAATGGCTGAAGACGCGCAGATTGGTGCCGGACGGCACCGGACGATCGGTCAGCACCACGTCGAGCTTGTGCACCGACAAGTCGCCTAGCAGCGATTCGAAATTGTCTTCGTAGCACACCAGCTTGACCCGTTGCGGCAGGCGCAACGCCGCCTCCAGCAGGCGCGATGCGATCAGTTTCGGCAGGGAATCGGAAATCCCGACCGTCAGCCGCATGGTCTGGTCGAGATCCGACGTCGCCAGTGCGTCCTGCATCTGTTCGCCGAGCAAAAAGATCTGGTCGGCATAGGCCAGCGCCGTGCGCCCCGCTTCAGTCAACACCAGGCGGCGGCCCTGCGGCGCCAACAGCGCCTTGCCGATCGCCTGTTCCAGCAAGCTCAGTTGTGCGCTGATCGTTTGCACCGCGACATCCAACCGTTCCGCCGCACGCGTGACGCTGCCTTCCTTGGCCACGACCCAGAAATAATAGAGATGCCGAAAGTTCAGTCCGGTGTTTTTCATTCTTCCATTTTTACGAAGTAATTCTCCCATTATCTTCGCTTTTTAAAAAATAACAAGACCGCTAACATGCGTGCTGTGGGTATACTTTCCACGCGAAATACGACCTTGTTTGCATTTGCCTTGACCTCAGAAGGAACCAGCCATGAATGATCGCTATACCACTTTGCGCAACGGTGGATTGCGCACCCAGACGGCCACCCCGGTAATCGACGGCGCAGCGCAACGCGTGTTGCGCAACACGTATTTGCTGCTGTCGCTGACGCTGGGCTTCAGCGCACTGGCCGCGGGTTTGTCGGCCGCGCTGCATCTGCCGCATCCCGGCATCATCATCACCTTGCTCGGCTACTTCGGCCTGCTCTTTCTCGTCACAAAATATCGTGACCAGGGCTTGGGCATCGCATTCGTGTTTGCGCTGACCGGCTTCATGGGCTATACGCTCGGCCCGATCATCAGCCATTACCTCAATATGCCGAACGGTACGCAAACCGTGATGACCGCGTTGGGCGGCACGGCGGCCATTTTTCTGGGCCTGTCGGGCTACGCATTGGTGACCAAACGCGACCTGTCGTTCATGGGCGGCTTCCTGACCGTCGGCATCCTCGTTGCTTTCCTGGCGGGACTGGCGGCGCTGTTCCTGCACATCCCGGCGCTGTCGCTGACGGTATCGGCCGTGTTCGTGTTGCTGATGTCCGGCATGATTTTGTATGAAACCAACAATATCGTGCGCGGCGGCGAAACGAACTACGTGATGGCGACTCTGAGCTTGTTCGTATCGATATTCAATCTGTTCACCAGCCTGCTGCATCTGCTCGGCTTCGCCAACAACGAGTAAGCAATTTTCCTCTGACCAGGGCGTCGCGTGCTGCCATGCGGCGCCCTTCTTTTTTTCACGACAACAAGGCCGCCCGTGGCGGCATCACACCATGGGACATTCATCATGCTGCAACTGCTAGCCGATCCACACGTCTGGATAGCATTTACCACGCTGACCTTGCTCGAACTGGTGCTCGGCATCGACAACATTATCTTTATCTCGATCCTGGTGGACAAGTTGCCCCTGCAGCAAAGAGAACGCACGCGCCGGATCGGCCTGTTCCTGGCGATGTTCATGCGCATCGGATTGCTGGTGACGCTGGCTTGGCTGGTCGGTCTTACGGCGCCGCTGTTTACCGTATTGCAGCAGCCATTCTCCGGCCGTGACCTGATCCTGATCGGCGGCGGCCTGTTCCTGTTATGGAAGAGCGTCGGTGAAATCCATCAGGCGATGGAAGGCGAGGAAGGCCATACGTCGAAAGCGGTCAAGGCGACCTTCACTGCCGTCATCCTGCAAATCATCGTGATCGATATGGTATTTTCGCTGGACTCGATCATCACCGCGGTGGGCATGGTCGAACAGCTATCGGTGATGATTGCCGCCGTGGTCGCATCGGTCGGATTGATGATGCTGTTTGCCGGCCCGATCGGCCGCTTCGTGTCCACCCATCCGACCATCAAGATGCTGGCGCTGTCATTCCTGGTCGTGATCGGCGTGGTGCTGATCGCAGAAGGCTTCGGCAATCATGTGCCGAAAGGGTATATCTATAGCGCGATGGCGTTCGCCACCGTGGTCGAGATGCTCAACATCCGGATGCGCAAACGCTCGGCGCGGCCGGTGCATCTGCATGCGCCTTATGCGCCGGACAGCGAGCCGCGCCATCCCGGCAATGGTTAACATAAGCGAAAGACGCCCCAATTTTATTTGCCCGCTGCGAATAATTTGACGATGTGAATGAACTGCGACAGGGATTTCGGGACAAAGAGCTTGGACCGATTTCTTCTGCAAGGTATTGAACGCACATTGCTGCGCTGCTGCCTTGCTTATTTTGCACCGCGGAGCGCAGCCTCATGTCGAACAGTATTTCCCATATCAAGAAGCGCCAGCGATGGCACAAAATTTTTCTGGCGGTCGCCGGCATCTGCGCCATTGGCGCTGCCGCATTGCTGGTGAATGTCAAAAGCATCAACAACACCGATGAAAGTTTTACCAGATTCACGCGCGACATGGATGCGGGCGCGGTCAGGAAGATCGTCATCTCGCCCAACCGCGACAGCGGCAATGCGCAAGTCACGCTCGCCGGCGGCAAGCACTATACGGTTGAAATGCCGGTGACGAATCTGGACGCCGCCAACAGTTTCGCCCAAAGCGGTGTCGAGGTCGCGTTCGACCCGCAGATGTTCGATCATGAAAAAGCGATATCGATGGGGCTGACGCTGCTTGTCCTGCTATCGATTGCGGTCGCCGTGTCGCAGCCGGTGCCGTTCAACTTGCCGTTTCGCAGAAAGCGGAAAGATACCGATGTGCGCTTTGCCGATGTCGCAGGCGCGGACGAAGCCAAGAAGAACCTGGTCGAAATCGCCGAATATCTGAAATCGCCCGACCTCTATGAATCGATCGGCGCCTCCTTCCCGCGCGGCGTGATCCTGTATGGCGATCCCGGCACCGGCAAGACCTTGCTGGCGAAAGCGCTGGCCGGCGAAGCGGGCGCCAATTTCATCGCCACCAACGGTTCGGATTTCGGTTCGATGTTCATCGGCGTGTCGTCGATGAAGGTAAAGCGCCTGTTTTCGAAAGCGCGTTCGATGGCGCCCTGCGTGCTCTTCATCGACGAGATCGATGCGGTCGGCGGCAAGCGCATGGAGGAAGGCTCCGCTGCCGCGCGCGAGATGGGCAGCACGCTGAACCAGTTGCTGGTGCAGATGGATGGATTCGACAACAACAGCGGCGTGATCGTGGTCGCGGCGACCAATCGGATCGATACGCTGGATGCGGCGCTGCTGCGCTCCGGCCGCTTCGATCGCCGCATCCAGTTGGGCAAGCCGAACCTGGCGGAACGCGAAGCCATTCTCAAAATCCATGGCCGCAAAATCAAGATCGCCGGACACATGGATTACCAACAAATTGCCAAGCAAACGATCGGCTTTTCCGGTGCCGATCTGGCCAACCTGATCAATCAGGCCGCGTTGATCGCGGTGCACGATGCGCAGGAAACGGTGGTGCTGGAAAACGTGCTGCGTGCACGCAACGTGATGCTGATGGGCGAAGAACGCCGCTCGACCATGGCGATGCTGGACGACCAGACCCGCACGCGTCTGGCGATCCACGAATGCGGCCACACCATCGTGGCGATGGCGGGCGACAGCGATCCGGTCTCTGCGGTCAGCATCATTCCGCGCGGCCTGTCGCTGGGACAGACCTTCATTGCGCCGGAAAAGGATCAAGTGCTGTTCGATCATGACGAACTGCTGAACCGCATCAACATCCTGGTCGCGGGTCGCGTCGCGGAAGAATTATTTACCCACTCGATCACGACCGGCGCCGACGACGATATCGCGCGTGCGACCGACATTGCGCTCAATATCGTGTGCCGCCACGGCATGTCAGATTTCGGCATGATGATAGTCTCCGATCAATCCACCCCGCAGATGCGCTTCGAGGCGGAATGCAAGGCGATCGCCATCATCGAAAATGCGCGCAGCAACGCCATATCGATTCTGCGCGCCAACCACCATGTCATGGAAACGATGTCCGCGCGCCTGCTGGAGAAGGAAGAGTTGAATCAGGAAGAACTGCGCGAGTTCAAAGACATGATCGTTGACTATGCAGAGCCGGTTGTGAAAGCGGCTTGAGTCGGAAAGTAGTGCCGGCCGCCGTGCCTGCGCCACCGACGCAGGCGCACGGCCGGCACTGCTTCACCGCGAATCCGGCACAGGATTACGCACTTTCGCAACCATGTCGGTCTGCTTCAGGAATGGATTGCCTTTCGCCTCAACGTAATTCACCGCGAGTAATCGCGCCGCCTTCGCATTGAGATGATTGGCGTCCTTGTACAGCGCCGTGTTCGCAATCGACGTCATGCACTCGGATGCATTGCACATCACCAGTTGCGGCTCGATGACGATTATCTGCGGATATCTGAACTTGATCTTGTCGATCACGGCGTTCATTGACGCTTGCGTATCTTCCACGTATGCATACGGGATATTGCAATTCTTGTCGGCAGCGATCCAGCCGCGCTTTTTAAACAACACGCATTGCGACAGATCGGGTTCGTGGTACGGATTGTCCTTGAAGACCACCGGCGTCGCGCCGGCCCGTTCTATTTTTTCGATGACGGTTGCGAGATTGTTCTCGAATGCGGCTTCCTTGCCCTTGTAATCCCACGATCCTGCGATAACGACGAATTTGAAATCCGATGCTGTTTGCAGCAGGTCGGCATTTCTCTTCGCGCACACGGAAGCAGGCGAACCGGCGCCGGATGCCGCATCCGGCAAATCGAGCGGCGAACAGCTTCCTTGCACGTGATACACCGCCTTCAGGTTGGCATCCGTGGCCAGATAGTCGACAAACGGCTTGAAGTGATGCGCATGCGAGTCGCCAAACAACAGGATTTGCGGCCTGGCTTGCGTCAGGTCGCCATACGCGCAATGATCCGTTAAATAATGGACGGTGATCTTGCGATAATCCCCGTTCCGGATCGCGCAGGTGCGCGTCAAATCGCGCTCGAACGAATAGCTGGAGATCAGTTGCCGCACCTCTTCCGGAAACCGTTGCGGCACGCCTTCGGTGACATAGGAATACGCGCCGACCGCCATGAAGGCGACAGTGGGCAACAGGTAGATCAATAAAAATGCCTGTTTGAAATCGATTTTCTTGTTGTAGCGTACCGGGCGTTCAATGAATTTCCAGGTGAGCACCGCGAGCGCAAACGAGGCGGCAACAGCCAGCGTGCCGACCCAAAAGGTGAAGTCGATTCTCCGATACCGTAAAAATGAAAAAATCGGCCAGTGCCACAAATAGAGCGAATATGAAATCAAGCCGATAAAAACCAGCGCCCGGCTTTTCAGGATCGGCGTCAGCACATTGTCGATGCGGCAGGAATAAATAAGCAATGCGCTTGCCATGCACGGATAAAGCGAATTGATGCCGGGGAAAGCGGTGCCGCGCGTGATCCATGTCAGCGATCCCGCCAAGAGCGCCGCGCCGATGATCGCGAGCACATTGGCCAGGCGCGTCGATCGGATCGGGTATCGTTGCGCGATAAAGAAAGTAATCACGCCAATCAGCAATTCATGCGCGCGATTGGCAAGAAGAAAATAGGATTTGACTTCGCCGGTCTTGAATTCCGACCAACCGGCGAACAGCATCGCCAGCAACACCAGGATAGGGACGATGCGGGTTTTGCAATAGCGATACAGGACGATCAATAAAACCGGAAACAGAAAATAGAATTGTTCTTCCACCGACAGCGACCAGGTATGCAGCAGTGGAAATTCCTCGGTGCGCTGCCCAAAATATCCCCAGCTGAGCATCGAGAAAAAGATATTCGAGGCAAAGCCCCACGACGCGGCCAGCGACGTGGTGTAAAAAATGTAGTCATTCGGAATCAGCAGGTAGGTCGACCCTGCCAGCGTAAAAAGCGCCACTGCGATATACGCCGGCAGAATGCGTTTGATGCGCCCTTTGTAAAAATCGCTAAAGCGGAACGTGCCGCTTTCGAGTCCCCGGAAAATCAGACGCGCAATCAGGTAACCGGAAATGACAAAGAATACGTCGACGCCGACGAATCCTCCTGGCACGAGGCGCGCGCTGGCGTGAAAGGCAATCGCCGCCAGCACGGCGATTGCCCGCAAGCCGTCAATATCCGCGCGATAGTCGGGATGGGTATTGGAAATCATCAAATATCACCTCCTTACTTGGACTCATCATTGTCGGCAAGCCAAAGTTTATGGTTTTGATATTCTGCAATCCGGGACAAGGTAGAGAAACGACGCTGATGCGCGCTGGACGCAACAAATTGCTTGCAAAAAAGCCGCCCGCGATCATTCGCGGGCGGCTTCGCACTATCTGCCGGCGGCTGTTTTTATCGATGCATACCGGTCAGACCAGACCGGCATGCATCATGACAATTGCTGAATCCCTGCCAATACCCAACCGCCCTGACCCGCGATCGGTTTCGACAGATTCCAGACTTCCGCAAACGGCTCGGCCGGCGCGCTGTCGGATTCCTTGATCATGCCGGTAAACTTCACGCTGGCCAGATGATCGTTGCCGGCCGTTTCCATTCCCAGCAGTTCTGCATCCAGCGACTGCACATCGGTGTTGTTGGCCGATGCACCGCGCTCCTGGATTTGCATTTTCAGCTCGGCATACATTTCCGGCGTCGTGAATTCACGAATATCGTTGATATCGGCTTTGTCCCATGCCGCTTGCAAGCGAATGAAATGCGTCTTCGCATGGCGCAGAAAACCAGGAACATCGAAATCGGCCGGGATGCCCCACGGCGCATTGCTTGTTGCATCATTGCCGGAGGCCAGCGGCACCGATTGCAACGCGGCCGGTTGAACCGGGTCAATGCGCGAACCGATCTCCGGCGTAGTGCCCGGCGCTGCACCGGCGTATGCAGGCTGCAAACCGTTCTGATCCGATTTGCGGCGCAGCATGCGATAAATGAACATCGCGGCCAATCCGAGCAAGGCGACCATCAGCAGGGTGCCTAGCATGCCGGCCATGGCGCCGCCCATGCCGAAGTGCGACAACAACGCGCCCAAACCCAGACCGAGCAATGCGCCGCCCAAAATGCCCTTCCACGGGCTGGCAGGCTTGGGAGGCGTTGCCGCCGGCGCCGCCGGTTTTGCGGTATTGGTGGCCTGATTTTGCACCGGCGCCGCTTGGCGGCTCACGCTTTGCGATTGCTTGCCGAACGATCCGCCGCCGCCCATGCGCTTGGCTTCCGCATTCGAAACGCCCATCGATAACGCGACGACGGCAACCATCATGGCGGCAAAGAATTTTTTCATGTTTTCCTCCAAAGTGTTGATTCCAGTGTGAAATACGGCCACACCCGCCGATACATTAACAAAACAATGATAAGGCGTTCGAGTCTTTATAAAAAGCGAAGATAACGGAATAATGAGTTCGCAAAAACGGAACCACTTAAACCCCATCAAGAGGCGGGCGCGTACCTTGGCGGCGCTTTGCGGCAAGTGGAGACAGATTACGTGATATTCCTGGGCACTACTTCAACCGTTGTGTGACGTGTTTGGTATGCGTGTTGCCGCTGCTTCTGCGCCCATGGTTCGTCATGTTCGCTCGGCATCACAATCGGTACCTGCAAACAGATGCTCTGCGTCGGCAGCACCTGCTTCCAGTCGCTGATCAATTGGCAATATGCCTTCCCCACCGGACGGATGCGGCGCTCGATGTCATACAAACCCAGTGCATTGACATGGCCGTTGTTCTCGCACAGCGCGCTGTCCCAATCGACCTGATCGGTCAGCGAATACCACGTGAAGCCGACGATCGGCACACCGTCATTGCGTACCCGCAGTACGCTGGCCCACTCCTTGCGCAGCCAGCACACCGCTTCATCGCCATGCGGCCCCTGGCAGCGATTGGTTTCGGTATGCATCACCGGCAGGCCGTAGCGTGCGTGATATTGATGCGTGATCACCGAGTAGCCGAAGATTTCGCCCGATGCCTGCATGCTGCCGTCGGCGTGGACCAGATGTTCGTTGGTCACATAGTAATCGTTACCCATGATGCAATGATGCTTCAGATTATTCTTCAGGAAAAAATGATACTCATCGCGCGTCATGCCGTTATCCATCAGATATTCATACATCTCGGAATCGATGCGACGACCGTAATTCAAATCGAGCGACAAAAAGCGCTTGGCATTCATCAACTCGGCCGGCTTGATCGCATTCGGATTTTCGGCGTGGTAATACTCGGACGATTCGCTCTGGATAAACACGGCGTCCGGCCGGACCCGCAAGATTGCCTGCATCGCCAGCACGTTGGCCTTGACCACATGCTTTAACGCCGTGACGAATGCGCGATCGCTGCGCAATTGTTCATTCCACCAACCATACAGTGCCGAAAATACGGCGCAGATATACATCTCGTTGACCGGCGTGTAGAGCTGCACCCATGGAAAGCGCCGCGCAAACGCATCGGCATAGGCGGCAAAGAATGCCGGAAAATCCGGATTCTGGAAATTGCCCAGCCAATCGGGCACGCCGAAGTGGCAAAGATCGACCATCGGCACGATATTCCGCTGGCGCAATTCGTTGAAGGTGTCATCGGCGAACGACCAGTCATAGCGGTTGGGGCCGATGAAGCTGCGGTGCAGCGGCGGACCGTAGCGCAGAAAGGTGATCCCCATTTCTTGCACCAGATCGAAATCGGTCCGCCAATGGGTGTAGTGGCCGCACTTGTCCAGCTCATCCATGCGCAACGTGCCACCCTGTATCGTGGGATTGCTGTTCTCGATGCCAGTGGCAAATATGAATCCGGGTGGCATGAAATTGCCTTTTGACGAATGCGGCGCAAGCACGGAGGCCGTCGCTCGACACTCAAAGACTGACAATGCCTTATTTGCAAAGTTTCCAGAGATGACAGCGCACAGGATGCATTTGTCGGATACGCCGCTGCTATGGCGTGCCGGCACTTTCATTCAACCTAGATTCGGTAGTTGGACGGGTGCGAGTGTGCATTTTTCCGGTCCTCT
>CAMLDH010000054.1 GCA_946478765.1 uncultured Oxalobacteraceae bacterium
CCATCAAACTGGACAAGCGTCCGGTGGTCGCCCAGTCCCAACCATTCGTGATACCGAACAACATGCCGGCCCTGAAAGCATCGCCACAACCGGTAGGGTCGACCACCTTATCCACAGTCACGCATGGGATGTCGATTTTCTGGCCGCCGGTGAAAATCTCTGCGCCTTGTTCACCGCGCGTGACGATCAATGCCGATACCCGCTGCGCGATTTCTTTCAGCGTCAGCCCGGTGCGCTCGGTCAATAGTTCAGCTTCGTAATCATTGACGGCCAGGTAGGTGGCGAGCTCAATGAAATGCTGCAGCTCGACGCCGCTAAACATTGGCAAACCCTGACCAGGATCAAAGATGAACGGGATTTTCAGATCCACGCAATCCGTTGCATGTTGCAGCATGCCGTCGCGGCCGTCAGGCGCAACGATGGCGAGCTTGACTGCACCGGCTTCGGCCACCTTGTTTTGATGCGACATGGTCATGGCGCCGGGGTGGAATGCGGTGATCTGATTGCTGTCGGCATCGGTCGTAATGAATGCTTGTGCGGTATACGACGATTCGATGGTTTGTATGCAGCGCCTTGAAATCTGCAGGCGCTCCAGACGGTCGATGTAGGGGCCGCTGTCCTGGCCGACGGTCGCCATGATCAATGGATCGCCGCCCAGCAGTTTCAGGTTATAAGCGATGTTGCCCGCACAGCCGCCGAATTCGCGCCGGATGGACGGCACCAGAAAGGCGACATTGATCTTGTGCAGTTGATCGGCCAGCAGCGCTTCTGAAAAGCGGCCTCCGAAGGACATGATGGTGTCGAAAGCAATCGAGCCGCAGATTAAGGAAGTCATGAAAATTTACCGAATGAATGGTTTGTGTTTATAGGAGGGGGCAATCAGTCTCAAGGATAAAACAGATACACCCGGTAGCCCGATGGTTTCAATTGCGACAGCGCAAAGAATAATTTCACGGACTGTTCGGACACGGGGCCAAATCCCTGCGCCAAATCCTGGTTGGCAGGCAAATACTCGCGCGGCGTGAACACCCGGCGCGCCAGCGGCTTTTCATTGGCATCGTTGAGCGTCAATTCGATACTCGGCCATGCCTGCGCCGTGGCGCCATGATTGCGCAAAAGGGCCGTGAATGTAAACAGTCCGTTGCCGGCTGCAAGCGTTTGCAACTCGCTCGATTCGATCGAGACTGCGTCAATCTGTGCTGCCAAGTCCAGGCTGCAGCCGATTGCCAGGCATGCTTGCGCCAATACCGGTTTTACTTGCGGGAGCTGCGTTGCGATCTGACTGCGGAACACGTAGGCGCCTTGTGCAACCAATCCGATCGACAAAATAACAGAACCGATCGCCATCAGGATACGCAGGACGGCGCCAAATTGCTGTTTGCGCCGTCCGCGTTTGACGAAGCCCGGCTCTTCCGATGCAGACAGGTCCGACTCGTCCGTATCCAGCGCATCTAGCGGGTCCAACTGAAGGGTGCCAAGCGGATGGCGATGCGGCTTGTGCTGCAAGGCGTCGATTGCGTCCGCAATCGGATCGGGGGCATCGGTTTCTTTCGCGGCGGCGGCCGTGCTTTCTGCGGCGCTCTCGTTGGACATGATGTCGTCAACTGCGCCTTGCTGCGTGCCATCCTCGGTATCGGTATCGGTATCGGTATCGGTATCGGTATCGGCTTCGGCTTCGCTGCTGCTGCTGAAATCCATCAGCGTCATGCGCTGAAAAGGATCATCGGCGCTCGGGTTGGCGCTTAGCGTTGAATCGCGCTCAGATTGGATGGGCGATGGTCGCGAGGAAATCTTGGCGGATTCCGCTTTTTCGTCGGCGTCCGCCGCTTGCGCATCCGCTACGTTAGGTGCAATGATTGCCGACGCAACTTCGGCAGTCGCTTCTGGCGTTTCGTCTGCAAGAAAATTTTCCCGGTGCTCGTCCAGCATTGCCGGTGCAGGGGCCGCCACCGCTTCGTCCGGCCGCAGCAAATGCTCAATTCCGTTGAAAATTTCTTTGCATGCGCCGCAACGTACCAACCCGGCACGCAATTTCAGCTGATCCTGAACGACGCGAAACGTCGTATGGCAATATGGGCATCGGGTCGCTAATGCCATTTGCTATTGCGGCGTATGGTCCAGGCTGCCGGCCAATGCGACCCAGCCATCGCGCTCGGCCCACACGCTCAGCCTGATGAAGGGCGCATAGGCTGCCATTACCTCATCCGCCTGGCGCGCCAGGATGCCGGACAATACCAGAGCACCGGCCGGCGCGATGCGGCCGGACAGCATCGGCGCCATCAGCTTCAATGGACTGGACAGGATGTTGGCGACCACGATATCGAATGTTCGGGCAGCTACCGTGTTGGAGAATTGTTCCGGCAAATAATAGGCGATGTCGCAGTGATTGCGCTCGCTGTTATAGTGCGCCGATTCGATCGCCTGCGGGTCGATATCGACGCCGATGACGTCGGCCGCGCCCAGTTTTTTGGCAACCATCGCTAGAATGCCGGAACCGCATCCGTAGTCGAGCACCGACAAACCGTGCGGCGCATGCGTCTCCAGCCATTCCATGCACAATCGGGTAGTCGGATGGCTGCCGGTGCCGAACGCGAGTCCTGGATCGAGTTCCAGTATCAGGCCGTTCGGGTCGGGGGCATCGTGCCAGCTCGGCACCACCCATATGTTTTTGCCGATATGGATTGGATCGAACTGCGATTGCGTCAGGCGCACCCAGTCCTGCTCCGCCACCGGACGCAGGGTATATGGCATGGCGTCGGTCGGCAGGCCGCACGTATCGGCTGCCGCCGCGACAAGCGCCGCATGGTCGGCGTCGGCTGGCGTCAGGGCCACTACGCGGCTGCGTTCCCATGCGGCTTGTTCCGGCTCCATGCCGGGCTCGCCGAATAGGGGTTGCTCCGCGTCGGTGCCTTCGTCGGCATCTTCCACCGACACCGATAGTGCGCCCGCATCCATCAATGCATCGGACAACGCCTCTGCATGGCTGCGTGCGACTTCGATGACGATTTCAATCCAGCTCATGTGCCCAACCTTACTTTTTGACGGTTTTGTTCGGCTCTTTCGGCAAGTCCGGCTTGTCGGCGAGCTTCTGTTCCAGATAATGGATGTTGGTGCCGCCTTCAATGAAGCGGGCATCGATCATCAATTCGCGATGCAGCGGAATATTGGTCAGAATGCCCTCGACCACCATTTCCGACAATGCGATCTGCATGCGCCGGATCGCCTGTTCGCGCGTCGCGCCATAGGCGATCACCTTGCCGACCATGGAATCATAGTTGGGCGGCACGTAGTACCCGGCGTATGCGTGCGAATCGACCCGAATGCCGGGACCGCCCGGCGCGTGCCAAGAGATGATCTTGCCGGGCGACGGCGTGAATTTGAACGGGTCTTCCGCATTGATGCGGCATTCGATCGCGTGACCCTTGAGTTCGATATCGCGTTGGCGATAACGCAGCTTTTCACCGGCAGCAATACGGATCTGCTCTTGCACGATATCGACGCCGGTAATCATTTCCGTCACCGGATGCTCGACTTGCACACGCGTATTCATTTCGATGAAGTAGAACTCGCCGTCCTCATACAGAAACTCGAAGGTGCCGGCACCGCGATAACCCATCTTGCGGCAGGCATCGGCGCAGCGGTCGCCAATTCGTTCGATAATTTTGCGCGGAATGCCGGGCGCCGGTGCTTCTTCGATCACTTTCTGGTGGCGCCGTTGCATCGAGCAGTCGCGTTCGCCCAGCCAGATCGCATTCTTGAATTCATCGGCCAGGATCTGGATCTCCACGTGACGCGGATTTTCCAGATATTTTTCCATATAGACTTCCGGATTGCCGAACGCAGTGCCGGCTTCGGTCTTGGTCATCGTGACCGCATTCAGCAAAGCCGCTTCGGTATGCACGACGCGCATGCCGCGTCCGCCGCCGCCGCCGGCTGCCTTGATAATGACCGGATAGCCGATCTTGCGCGCAATGCGAATGATTTCTTTCGGGTCGTCCGGCAATGCGCCCTCGGAACCTGGCACGCACGGCACGCTGGCGCGGATCATCGCCTGTTTGGCAGAAACCTTGTCGCCCATCAGGCGAATCGAGTCGGAGCGCGGACCGATAAACACAAATCCGGATTGCTCGACGCGCTCGGCAAAATCGGCATTCTCGGATAAAAAGCCATAGCCTGGATGAATCGCTTCGGCATCGGTTACCTCGGCTGCGCTAATTATGGCCGGCATGTTGAGGTAGCTGAGAGTGGATGGCGCCGGGCCGATGCAGACGGATTCATCCGCCAGCTTCACGTACTTGGCGTCGCGATCCGCC
Source organism: uncultured Oxalobacteraceae bacterium (assembly GCA_946478765.1). Next base: position 4,314 of record CAMLDH010000054.1, read on the forward strand.
TCGGAATGCACGACCACGGTTTTGATGCCCATCTCGCGGCACGCACGCTGAATGCGAAGCGCAATTTCGCCACGATTGGCAATAAGTATTTTTTCGAACATGGTGGGGAGGTGTTGCTCCGTTATAAGGATTTAAGCGAAGTTAAGCGATAAAGAATGCGGGCGTTTGCAAGCTGCAAAACGCCGGCGCAGCCTGCTTAACCGATCACGAATAACGGCTGACCAAACTCGACCGGTTGGCCGTTTTCCACCAGAATTTGCGTAATGATGCCGGTTGCATCGGCATCGATTTCATTCAACAGCTTCATCGCTTCGATAATGCACAGCGTGTCGCCTTCTTTCACCGCGGCGCCGATTTCCACAAAAGGCGGGGAGCCGGGCGCAGAGGATCGGTAGAATGAACCGACCATTGGCGATTTGACAATGTGGCCTTGTAATTCGACCGCTGCGGCAATCGGTGCTGCTACGGGCACCGTCGCAGCAGCAATGTGTTGCGGCGCTGCCTGCGGCTGCATCATCACTAGTTGATTTTGCGGCATAGCAGAGGATTTAACGATACGGACCTTGCTTTCGCCTTCGGTGACTTCCAGTTCGGCGATGTCTGATTCGGCGACCAGGTCGATCAGCGTCTTGAGTTTTCGTAAATCCATGTGAAATCCCTCGGAATTATTTGATGAGTTATGGTTGGATATTGCGACAATTATATGCTGTTTGCGGACAGATACTAAAAATTAGAGCTTTTTGAGCGCGAAATCGAGTGCGGCGCGATAGCCTTCGACACCCAGTCCGCAGATGACGCCGGTGGCGATTCCGGACAGGTAAGAGTGATGACGGAATGCTTCGCGTTGGTGAATATTGGAGATATGGACTTCGATAAACGGAATGGCGACCGCTGCCAGCGCGTCACGCAATGCGACGCTGGTATGGGTAAAGGCGCCTGGATTGATCACGATCGCGTCTACGCCTTCCGTCCTGGCGGCCTGGATACGGTCAATCAACGCGCCCTCGTGATTGCTTTGGAAGCTCGCAAGCGCGGCTCCCGCGGCGGCGGCCTGTACAGTGGCCGCCTGTTCGATATCGGCCAGCGTGCTTGATCCATAAACTTCAGGCTCACGCGTACCCAGCAGATTCAGGTTGGGGCCGTTGAGCAGAAGGATGTTTTTTGCCATCGAGATACAACTCCGTTTGACGAGAATGCGCGCATTTTGCCGTTAAACGAAGTTAATTGGCAAGAAAAAACACGCTAAAATATTAAAGCAACAATAGATCTTTGCGTAATTCTTCGAGTCTCAGGCGACCCAAATAGGTTTTCCTGATTTTTCCGTCAGAACCGACCAGAACGGTAAAAGGCAAGCCCCCCGCCTGATTGCCGAATTGTCTGGATAGATCGGTACCGCTCATGCCGGCCACATACAGCGGGTAACTGATTCTATATTTTGACGAAAACTCTGCGATATTTGACGCGGAATCAATCCCGATGCCAAGAATCTGGATGTTTTTATTGGCAACTTCAGTTTGGAGTGCAGAAAGCTCGGGCATTTCCTGTACGCAGGGCGTGCACCAGGTTGCCCAAAAATTCACCACCAGACTTTTACCCTTCCATTGCGATAATGATTGCGCCTGACCTTGTGCATTTGTCATCGACTGGGTAAACAGATCGGCGACCGCAGTATTTTCCGGTGCGGCCAGTGTAAGGCGCTTGACACCGAAATAAATGCCTATTGCGACAAACAAAATGGCAATAGCTGCATATAAAAAGATATGTCGTTTCATTTCGCGCTGCTTTCGATGATTAATGCTCTGACCGTCTCGATGCCCGCGCGCTCCGGGCGTCCTGTAGCCCTTGATTTGACTGCGCCGCGCAAATCATCCGTTTCATACAGCGCGAGATGGATGCCCTCGTTGCTCCACATGAAACTGACGGTTTCGACCGGCTCGCTGCGGCCCTTGAAATGCGCGCTTTCGGAGACGTCGAAATGGATGTTCTTGTTTAACAGGAAAATTTCAACGTCTTTTGGACTTTCGGCAAACAAGTGCAAATGAATATCGGAATGCTCGCCGGCGGTTCCGTTCAGTACCGCGCCGGTCAGGTAGGGCGCGAATTGTGCCAGTTCCTGCATCATCTTCAATGCCAACTTGCGCAAATGCAGCAGGCGCGCCGGTTGCGTATCGCTAAAAAACAGTTCGTTATAGATCCGTACCTCGTCCTCAACCTGCGCATTGTCTGGCAAGATATCGCCTCGCACTTTGGCATCCCCGAGGATTTGTTTTGCCGCCTTGCGCTTGGCCGTGCCGTAATCGGCGCCATCTTCGGCAATCATGCGTGCGGCCGCCGCGGCGATCTCCGCGCGCAGCGATTCAATGTCTGAGGGGTAATTGGTTGCCATGACGTGCTTGCGACTCTCGGACGCGCAAGCCTGCGGGTCGGGTAAAATCTCGTTATTCCACTAATTTGTTGTGGACAGAGTAGGGCGATGCTTGCGCATGCGCTGTTCGTCTGTTCCGCAATACGAAGAATTGTACAATGCATATTCACATCCTGGGCATTTGCGGCACCTTTATGGGTGGACTCGCGGTGCTGGCCAAAGAGGCCGGCCACAAAGTCACCGGCTGCGATGCCAACGTGTATCCCCCAATGAGTACGCAGCTCGAAGCGCAAGGCATCGAACTGATCGAAGGCTTTGGTCCGGAGCAAATCAATCTGAAACCCGATCTTTTCGTCATCGGCAACGTCGTCTCGCGCGGCAATCCGTTGATGGAAGAAATCCTCAACCGCGGTTTGCCTTACGTCTCGGGCCCGCAGTGGATCGGGGAACATATTCTCTATAACAAGTGGGTGCTGGCTGTCGCCGGTACCCATGGCAAAACGACGACTTCATCAATGCTGGCGTGGATACTGGAAGACGCCGGCTATCACCCGGGATTCCTGATCGGCGGCGTGCCGATGAATTTCGGCATTTCGGCGCGGCTGTCGGGCAAGGTCGCTGATTCCGACTTTTTCGTGATCGAAGCCGACGAATACGACACCGCGTTTTTCGACAAGCGCAGCAAGTTTGTCCACTACCGCGCGAAAACGGCGATCCTGAACAATCTTGAATACGACCACGCCGATATTTTCCCCGACCTGGGCGCGATTGAAACCCAGTTCCATCATCTGGTGCGCACCGTGCCCGGCATCGGGCGCTTGGTCGTTAATGGCACGGAAGCGTCATTGCAGCGGGTGATCGAGCGTGGTTGCTGGAGCGATAAAGAATGGTTTGGCGCTGGCCGGCATGCGGATTGGGTCATTCGCACGCATGACGATGGCGACTTCGATGTTTTCTTTAAAGGTGAAGCGCAAGGCACCGTCGAATGGCCGCTTACCGGCGAACATAACCGCTTGAATGCTCTGGCCGCGATTGCCGCCGCACGTCACGTCGGCGTGCCGCCGGCGCAAGCGATCGAGTCGCTTGCCAGATTCGAGAATGTCAAACGCCGGATGGAGTTGCGCGGCGTAGTCAAGGATGTCGCGGTGTATGACGACTTCGCGCATCATCCGACCGCGATTGCGACGACGGTGGCCGGTCTGCGCAAGAAAGTCGGCAACGCGCGGATTCTCGCGGTACTGGAACCGCGCTCCAATACGATGAAGCTCGGCGCGATGAAGGACGCGTTGCCTGGCAGTCTGGCCGATGCCGATCTGGTATTCGGTTACGGCGTCAAAGGCAGCGGCAAAGACGCGCTGGGCTGGAATCTGGGCGAGGCATTGGCGCCCTTGGGCGCAAAGGCGCAAGCGTTCGATGAGATGAATGGATTGGTGCAGGCGATTGGGCAATCGGCGCAGCCGGGCGACCATATTCTCGTGATGAGCAATGGCGGGTTTGGCGGCGTGCATCAGAAAATCCTGGACGCATTGTCGACATGATCCTGTATCTGCACGGATTCCGGTCGTCGCCGCATTCGTTCAAAGCACGTTTGATCGCCGCGCGCATGCAAGTGCTGGGCCGCAGCGCCGAATACCGCTGTCCGCAACTGCCGGCATCGCCGCGGGAGGCGATTGCCTTGGCATCGCATTTGGTACGCGAGATTGCACCGCACGACTTGACGCTGATCGGCTCGTCGCTCGGCGGTTATTACGCGACGTCGCTGGCGGAGCAAATCGGGTGCCGCGCGGTGCTGTTGAATCCGGCCGTCAAGCCGCCGCGTGATCTGGCGCCCTACGTCGGCGTCACCACCGCCTATCATTCCGATGCATTATTTGAATTCAAGCGCGAATATATCGGCGAATTGACCGCGCTTGCGGTAGAGAAGATCACGCGCCCGGAGCGCTATTTTTTGCTGGCGGCCACGGGTGATGAAGTGCTGGACTGGCGCGAAATGGTCGAACACTATCCGCGCGCGCGGCATTGCGTGATCAATGGCAGCGACCATGGCATTGCCGATTTCAGCGAATATGTCGATGAGGTGCTGGCGTTTTGCGGTATCCCTATAGAGGGCCGCCGGTAATGTCGCGAGCAGTTGCCCATGCGCGTTGGGTCGAGCATGCCAATGGCGTCAATCCATCGCCCGAGATGCGCGGATGGCTGACTGATCGTGTCTCTCTGACGGTGAAATTGATCGCACGCAGCACGCGTTTCCGCGTGCACTGCTTGACCCAGAGGCCGGGGCTGTGTCTGACCGATGAGTTGGCGGCGGTCCAATTGCAGCGTCGTGCCCGGGTGCAGGAGCGCGAAGTGCTGCTGGAATGCGATGACGTACCGGTCGTGTTCGCGCATACCATTGTGCCGCTCAATGCAACCGCATCCGACTGGCCGTTTTTCAGCGCGCTGGGTGAGCGCTCGCTCGGGACCACCTTGTTCGGCGATCCGCAGGTGGTGCGCGGCGCACTGCATTTTGCGCGCCTGCGATCGGAGCATCCGCTCGCGCGCCGCGCGTGCCAGGCGCTGGGCGTGGACCAGTTGGATGGTCCGCTTTATGCTCGTCGTTGTTTGTTCCGCCGTAAAAACGGTTTGCTGCTCGTCACTGAAGTGTTCCTGCCTGCTATCACGGATATCGGCAAGCGAAGCAAAGCCCTGAAAAAAACTGTCCCAGCCGCCGAGCACGCGCTTGTCGACATGGCGTCTTAATCAAAAGCAAAGTAATTGATGAATCTATTTTTTGAAGAATCCGGCGACTTTAAAGCGGGCGTCGTCTTGTCGCAACAAGGCGAGGCATATCAGGTCGAGATGCAAACCGGCAAGCGCACCAAGGTCAAGGCGAAGGATGTGCTGTTGCAATTTGCGTCGCCGGCGCCGGCCGAATTGTTGAGCGATGCCCATGGCATCGCGGACGACATTGATCTTGATTTTCTATGGGAAGTGGCTGGGCAGGAAGAGTTCGGTTTCGCCGATCTGGGCACCGAATATTTTGGGCATGCGCCGAAGCCGCACGAGGCAGCGGGTTTGCTGTTGAAATTGCACACGGCGCCGATTTACTTTTACAAGAAAGGCAAAGGCCGTTACAAGGCCGCACCGGAAGCGTCGCTCAAAGCGGCTCTGGCCGGCGTCGAGAAAAAGAAGCAGCAGGCGCTGGTGCAGGCGCAATACGTCGAAGAGCTGAAAGCCCATCGCTTGCCGGATGCAATGAAGCCGTTGGCATTGCAATTGCTGTTCAAGCCGGACAAGAATGGGATTGAATACAAGGCGCTCGAAGCGGCATGCAGTGATTTGCAGACAACGCCGCAACGTTTGATGCTGGCCGTCGGCGGCATTGCATCGCCCAAGGATTTGCATTTCTCAAAATTTTTGTTCGAATCATTCCCGAAGGGCACCGGCTTTCCGGTAATCGGGATACCCGCCGCGCCGTCATTGCCGATCGCAGAGGTGCAGGCATTCTCGATCGACGATGTGACGACGACCGAAATCGATGATGCGTTTTCAGTGACGGCGCTGCCCGATGGCAAAGTGCGCATCGGCATACATATCGCGGCGCCTGCGCTAGGCATCAAGCGCGACGACGCCATCGATGCGATTGCGCGGCAGCGCCTGTCCACCGTGTATATGCCGGGCGACAAAATCACGATGCTGCCGGATGCGCTGGTTGCGTCGTTTACCTTGGCGGAGGGTAAAACCTGTCCCGCAGTGTCGCTGTACGCGACACTCGATCCGGCAGACTGGTCCGTAGTCGCAACCGAAACCAGGGCGGAAGCGGTGCCGATTGCGGCCAACTTGCGCCATAACGACCTGGATGCGCTGGTCACCGAAGAAAGCCTGGCGGCGGGTGCCGGCGAGTATCGGCATAAAGCGGATATCGCATTGCTGTGGCAATGGGCGCAGGTGCTGGAAAAAGGCCGCATGGCCAAGCGCGAAAGCTTCGGCTTGAAACCGGAACAGACCAATCGCGTCGATTTCAATTTTTACGTTGAAGACGATGTGGTCACGATTCAGCGCCGCAAGCGCGGTGCGCCGCTCGACAAGATCGTTGCCGAACTCATGATTTTTGCCAACAGTACCTGGGGCAAGTTGATGCACGAGCATGGCGTACCGGGAATCTATCGCAGCCAGGGCGGCGGCAGCGGCGGCTGGGCCGCCAAGATGCAGGTGCGGATGGTTACGCATGCGGCGCCGCATCAAGGGTTGGGCGTCGATCAATATGCGTGGAGCACATCGCCGTTGCGGCGCTATACCGATCTGGTGAACCAATGGCAAATCCTCGCGTGTGTCGAGCATGGCGTGACCGCGCCGCTGGTGGCGCCGTTCAAGCCGCGCGACGCGGACTTGTTCGCGATCGTATCCGCATTCGATGCCGCCTATAGCGCGTACGGCGATTTCCAATCGAATATGGAGCGCTACTGGTGCCTGCGCTGGCTCGCGCAGGAAAGCGCAAGACAGGTCGAGGCCGTCGTGCTGAAAGATGAAGTGTTGCGCTTGACCGATATTCCGCTGATTATCCGCTTGCCCGGCATGCCCCAGGCGGCGCGCGGCACCCAGGTGAAACTGGATCTGATTCGGTGGGACGAAGTCGACTTGTCGATCGAGGCGCGCCTGCTCGAAATTGCCAATGCCGCAACTGCGGATGCGGTCGATGAATCGGTTGAAGAAATCGATGAAGAACAGAATGAAGCGGTGCGCGATCCCGTTATCGAGATCGCCCCTGGTCCTGATGATAGTCGGATCAGTGCGGAACCGGTGCCGGAGTGAATTGCGTTTAAAAAGTGAAGCTTTGCCGTAAAATTCATTCCTTTAGTCAACACCAACCACGTCTCGTTTGAAGCTGATTCTCGAAAACCGCACCCTGTCCATCGCCATCGCCCTCTCGGTGCTGGCGCATGGCGCATTGCTCGCGGTGCGTTTTGCGGCACCCGATGCGTTCCGCTTCCAGCCCACCGATCCGGGGCTGGAAGTCATTCTGGTAAACGCAAAGCACGACAGGAAACCGTTGACTGCCGATGCCTTGGCGCAGGCGAACCTGGACGGTGGCGGCAATACGGATGCCGGCAGAGCCAAGTCGCCGTTGCCGGACATGCGCAAGAGCGAAGACGGCGACAGCGCCAAGGCAGCCAAACGCCGGATCGCAGAGCTGGAAGAACAACAGCGCAAACTGATGGCGCAACTCAAAAAGAAGACCCCGTTTGCAGCGCCCTTGATCAGGAATCCGGACCAGCAGAAACAGCCGCCGCCACAGCCCGACGCTCTCGATGTATTGGACAGTGCGAAGATGATCGCGCGTCGTGAAGCGGAGATCGCAAAAAATATCGAGGATTACAACAAGCGTCCGAAGAAGACGCAGATTACACCCAGTACGCGCGAGGTCGGTTATGCAATGTATTACAAGACGCTGCAAGACCGGATTGAAAAAATCGGTACGCTGAATTTCCCGCAGCAGGACGGCAGGAAATTGTACGGCGAGCTGGTGATTTATATTCCGGTTTTTCAGGACGGCACGATTTACGAAAAGGATGGCGGGCCGCGCGTCGAACGCAGTTCGGGCAATGGCGCGCTGGATCGCGCTGCGCTGCGTATCGTGCGTCGTGCAGCGCCGTTCGGCAAGTTTCCGCAGAATATGCGTTCGAACGACAAGGATGAGGTCTGGGAAATCATCACGCGCTTCAAGTTTACCCGCGAAGATGCGCTGGAAGCCGAATTAGGGGGAGGGAAACACTAATGGGAATGCCTGACCGCTATGGCGTGATCGGACACCCGATCGCGCACAGCAAATCGCCGGATATCCATGCGCGCTTTGCTGCGCAGACCAAACAGGATTTGCTATACGAACGGCTGCCTGCGCCGCTGGATGGCTTCGTCGAGACCGTGCAGCGTTTCATGCAGCAGGGCGGCAAGGGGCTGAACGTCACGGTGCCTTTCAAGCTGGAGGCGCATGTGCTGGCAACGGAATTGACCGAGCGGGCGCGGGCGGCGGGCGCGGTCAACACGCTGACCTGCGAGCCGGGCGCGAGTGGCGGCCTGATATTGGGAGACAACACCGATGGCGTCGGACTGGTTGCGGATATCGTGCGCAATGCCGGCGTCAGCGTGGCCGGCAAGCGAGTGTTGTTGCTCGGCGCCGGCGGCGCGGCGCGCGGCGTGCTGTTGCCGCTGTTGAAAGAACAGCCGGCCGAACTGGTCATCGCCAATCGCACCGAGTCGAAAGCGATCGCGCTGGCGCAGCAATTCGCGGAAAGGGGCAATGTCAGCGCCAGCGATTTCACATCGTTGCAGCAGGCGTTCGATATCGTCATCAATGCCACATCGGCCAGTCTCGCCACCGATGTGCCGTCGATTTCACCCATCGTGTTCGGCGCACATGCATTCGCCTATGACATGATGTACGGCAAGGACTCGACCGTTTTCATGCGCTTCGCAGAGCAGCATGGCGCGGCGGTGCGAGATGGCTTGGGCATGCTGGTCGAGCAGGCCGCCGAATCGTTTTTTGTCTGGCGCGGTGTGAGACCGGAGACCGCCTCCGTATTTGCGGAGTTGCGCGCCACGATTTAATTCGTCATTCCGTTCAAGCAGGAAAAAAACAAGAATGAACATTCTGCGCAAATTGCTGTTGTGGCTGATCGCCGTGCCGGTTGCCATCGTGCTGGCAATACAGCTGTATTTTTTTGTCCAGATATGGTGGTGGGTCGACCACAATCCGGCGTCCACCAGTTTCATGCGGCACCAGCGCGATTTGCTGCAGAAAAAAAATCCGAATGTCAGGTTGCAGCATAAATGGGTCGCTTACGACCACATCTCGAATAACCTCAAGCGCGCGATCATTGCGTCGGAAGATTCCAACTTCTCCGAGCATGAAGGGGTCGACTGGAAGGCGATGCAAAAAGCATTTGAAAAAAACACCAAAAAGGGCAAGGTGGTCGCAGGCGGATCCACTATCACGCAGCAGCTTGCGAAAAACCTGTTCCTCTCAGGTGAGCGCAGTTATCTGCGCAAAGCGCAGGAATTCATCATTACCTACATGCTTGAATTTCTGATGGATAAGGAACGCATCTTCGAAATTTATCTCAATGTCGTTGAATGGGGCGGCGGCGTCTTCGGCGCCGAGGCTGCGGCCCGCCACTATTACGGCATATCTGCCGCCAGTTTGAGTGCGGATCAGGCGGCGAGACTGGCAGTGATGTTGCCGAATCCGCGGTTTTTCGACCGGAATCCGGGATCCGGTTATCTGGCGCGCCGCACGGGTTTGATTTTGCGCCGCATGGGTGCGGCGGAACTGCCGTGAAAATAAAGGGAGTAAGGCGGTTTTCAGGAAATCGCCTAAGCATGCAACTGGCCTATCAACGCGGTGCGCTCAGCTTGCTATGGTGCGCCGTTTTCGTCGGACTTTTCACGCTTGCCGCGATGGCGCTATTGTTCTCGTGGCGTTACGAGCGCAATATTTTTGCCGAAGGCTGGTCGCGCCTGATGCGCACTGCCGAGATACAAGCCTTGCAGAAAACCGCGGATCACGTGAAATCCGGCGAATCCGCTGCCATTCTCACATGCACGATCGATGGCAAGGTGGTGTATTCCAACGTGGAATGCAATGCGAAAAATCCCGCCAGCCGCAAAGTGCAGTTGTACGATCCGCAAGGGATTGAGCCACCGAAAACACCGCCTCCGACCGCCGTGGAAAAGGATGTGCCGAGCGATGTCAGGAGCAAGATGATCGAGAAGGCGATTTCGCGTTAATGTGGCTTGCCTCTCCATATCGTTAAAAGTTACACTTGCGCTGTTTTCATTAACGGAGACCCGTCTTGGGTAGTCCTAGTACCAGTTATCCGCCGTCAATCGACGGCAACCCGGCGAGATAGCGCTCCGTTTTCATGCAAGCGCCGCTCGCCGCAGTGTGGTGGGCAGGCGCGTCCAGGCCAAATCATGGCCGCGTTCCCAGAGATTAATGAGCCTGCAAGCGATCTTGCAGGAGCACTGCGCATTTGACCGGAATGCGCAGGAGAGGAAGCGCATGATCAATGTATTCATTTTGCAAAATGGCCGCCTGAACCAGGTCAATATCGAAAGCCGCGCCGACCTTGAGAACGCGGTGCCGGTATGGGTCGATCTGACCGACCCGAATGACGATGAGCGGGCGTGGGTCAAAAGCATCTACGGCGTCACCTTGCCTGGCGAAGATGAAGTAAAAGACATCGAAGCATCCGCCCGTTACTACGAAGCGGAAAATGGCGATCTCCATCTGCGCACGGATTTCCTGCTCGAAGAAGACGATGGCCCGTCGCGTGTTATTACCGTCGCCTTCATTCTAGCCAAGAACATGCTGTTTTCGGTGCACACCGATGACTTGCCGGTGTTCCGGCTGGTGCGCATGCGGGCGCGTTCGCGTCCCGGCTCCATCGGCGACTACAAGGATGTCCTGCTCGATCTGTATGCCACCGATGCGGAGTATTCCGCCGATGCGCTGGAAGGCATTTATCAAAGCCTGGAAGAGGTCAGCCGCAGCGTGTTGCAAAAAGAGCTGACCGATCAGGATGCTGCTGCCGTACTGAATGCGATCGCGCAAGAGGAAGATCTGAATGGCCGTATCCGTCGCAACATGATGGACACGCGCCGTGCGGTGAGCTTTCTGATGCGCGGCCGGCAGCTCAATTCCGATCAGTTCGAAGAGGCGCGCCAGATCCTGCGCGATATCGAATCGCTGGATGGCCATACTGCATTCCTGTTCGACAAGATCAACTTCCTGATGGATGCGACCGTCGGCTTCATCAACATCAACCAGAACAAGATCATCAAGATCTTCTCGGTCGCGTCCGTGGCGTTCCTGCCGCCGACGCTGATTGCGAGTATTTACGGGATGAACTTCAAGATACTGCCGGAGTTGCAGTGGGATTGGGGTTATCCGTTTGCGCTGGTGTTGATGGTGGGTAGCGCGATTGCGCCATTCTGGTATTTCCGCCGACGCGGATGGTTAAAGTGACAGCGATGTCCAAGAGCGCGTAGCGCGATTGGAAACAGCGCTGTCATCCCCGCGCAGGCGGGGATCCAGTGTCGTTAAGTTCTATACTGTCCAAGAGCGCGTAGCGCGATTGGAAACAGCGCTGTCATCCCCGCGCAGGCGGGGATCCAGTGTCGTTAAGTTCTATACTGTTCAAGAGCGCCGGCTGAAAGCAGCGCTCTTGGAAAACACAATTCACATCGTCACGAACATGCCGACCACCGCAAGCAGCATGATCGCGACCCCGATCCAGCCAATCACGGTATGCCTGCGCGAAAGCGTGAAGGGCCCCATGATGCTGGATTCATGTGCCAACAGCATCATCACCACCATGATCGGTACCGCAATCACGCCATTGATCAACGCTGACCAAAACAAGGCCTTGATCGGATCGACGGGCGTGAAGTTAAGCAGCATGCCGCCGATGGTCGCCAGCGAAATGATCGCGTAAAACTCGCGTGCTTCCAAGGCTTTCAAATCCAGGCCATTGCGCCAGCGGAAG
>CAMLDH010000055.1 GCA_946478765.1 uncultured Oxalobacteraceae bacterium
AATGGCGCAAGAGGTGGCGGCCCCGCATGTGACGAAGCATTGTAAAAAAACTCTGCTGGCACAGCACGTACGGTCAAATTGAAGTAAGCGAGCAGACGTATTGGGATCGGCCCAACAAGTGTGTGATCCGACCGTTTGCAGCGAGTGCAGGCGTTGGCAATCGCCAGTATTCGTTGCCGTTGGAAGAAGCGATTACGGACTTTGGCGCCACCACGCCGTTTGCCAAAGTGGCGGAAAAAATCAGACGGCATTACGGAATCGACCTAAGCAGCAGCGCAGCGTATGTTGTCACGAATACTCATGCGCAAGCCATGGCGGAATTTGGCGTATTGCCTGAAGCGCGAACAGAGGCGGCCGTATTGATTGCCGAGATGGATGGCAGCATGGTCCCGGTCGTGCAGATGGCGGCCCCGCATCGGGAAGCTGCCGACCAACCTGACGACAACGCCCCGGTGAGGGCTTGTTATCGCTATCTCACGAATCGACTTGATCAACTGGATTATCAGGGCGCCTTGGCCAACAATTTGCCCATCGGCTCAGGTGAAATTGAAAGCTCGGCTGGGATGAAATCCCGGCAACTCAAACGTCCGCAATCGCGGGCATTGTTGTTTGCCTTCGTCGTTTGCAAAAAACCGCCTCGCTCCGGTGTTCATCGGATGCGGAGGCGGTTTCTCTTTTAGCCACCACTTCGGCATCGTGCGAGCAATCGCCGCTTACTACTTTGCGTATCTTGCGGCACTTTTTCCGGGTTTGGGCGTCCTAGAAGCTTAGAGCGGTTTTCGTATGAGTGTGCGGGTGCTGCGGGCCGCTTTGGGGCGCATTGCGGCGTTGCTCGTCCCTTGCAGGGCGCGTACCCGCTTGCAAGCGGGTACTGTTTCGCAGGCGGATCGCATGCGATCCGAAATCCCTGCTGCACCTTGTGTGGCTCGCCACACGGCGCTCCTCGCGGTGGAGCAGGGAATTCGCGGCGCACTGCGCCGTGCCTGCGTAACGGCGTTCCCTTGCAAGGGAACGCTCCTTCCTTGCCTTGCACCCCAAACCAACCCACATCACCCGCACACTCATACGAAAACCGCTCTAGTCTGGAACAAGCCACCTGGCTACCTGCCCCTATGGCAGAATACGAAACCGTATTTCAGCCTTATACTCGCGTTTCCTCCGTTTTATTTACTACAAGCACTCTTATGCATATCGCTTTTTCTTTTTCCCCGCGCCGCGCGGTGACGCAAGCTGCCCAGCGCGGTTTTACATTGATCGAGATCATGGTGGTGGTCGTGATCATGGGTATTCTGGCCGCATTGGTCGTGCCCAAATTGATGGGGCGTACCGACGATGCGCGCATCATTGCAGCCAAACAGGATATCGCTACCGTCATGCAGGGCCTGAAACTTTACAAGCTCGATAACCATCGTTATCCCACCACGGAACAAGGCTTGCAGGCGCTGATCAACAAACCGACGTCCGGACCCGCTTCGAATGGCTGGAAAACCGGTGGCTATCTCGACAAGTTGCCAAAAGATCCGTGGGGTAATTCCTATCAGTTCCTGTCGCCGGGCGTGAAAGGCGAAGTCGACGTGTTCTCGTTCGGCGCCGATGGGCAGCCTGGCGGCGCAGGCAATGATGCCGACATCGGTTCGTGGGATCTCTGATTACGCATTTACGCAAACCGGCGGGCGTCGAGCGGCGCACGCGCCATCGCCTGCGGCCGCGCGGCTTTACCTTGCTGGAATTGCTGGTGGTGATTGTGATTGCGGGCATTACGCTGGGGCTGGTGTCGTTCAATGCGCTGCAAAGCGAACGGCAAGTATTGCAAAGCGATGCGCAGCGTATTGCGCTGCTGCTGCAACTGGCGCGCGAGGAGGCGATCGTGCGCAATCGGCCGATCGCATTCGAGGCGGACACCGAGCGCTATCGTTTCCTGATGCGCAATGACAATCAATGGCAGCCGCTAGCGCAGGATGACATGTTGCGCCAGCGCGAGTTCAAGCGGACGCCGGTGGCTCTTTCCATCGACCCGCCATTGCCGTCGGAACAATCCAATGCCTTGCGCATCATATTCGGTCGCGAGCCGGTCGATAAACCGTTTGTGCTGACGCTCTCGGCAGGCGACGCCAGCGTCGCGATCCGCGCCGATGGTATCGGGCACTATGTGGTGGAATGACATGCGTCACATTCCTCGTTTCTTGCAGGCACATCGCAGCCGCTGCAACACGGCGGGATTCACGCTGCTCGAAGTGCTGGTGGCGCTGGTGATTGTCGGCACGGCACTCGGCGCCAGTTTGCGCGCGGTCGGCAGCCTCACGCAAAACAGCAGCGGCTTGCGCGCCTCGATGATGGCGACCTGGTCGGCGGAAAACCGGCTGTCGCAAATCCGGCTGGCCAAAGAGTGGCCGGCGCTCGGCAAGCGCTCATTCGATTGCGCGCAGGGCGATTTGCGCCTGGCATGCGAAGAGGAAGTGTTCAACACGCCGAATCCGTTTTTCCGCCGCGTCGAAGTCAGCGTATTCGATGAACAGACGCCGGATCGCCGCATTATCAAGTTGACGCAAGTGGTGCCGAATGAGCGCTAGGCGAACCGATGGCAAGGGTTTTACCCTGATCGAATTGCTGGTCGCCATCAGCGTGCTGGCCATCGTCGCCGTGCTCGGCTGGCGCGGACTCGACGGCATTGTGCGCGCGCGTATTGCGCTGACCAACGAGCTGGAACAAACGCGCGGCATGCAACTTGCGTTTGCGCAATTGCAAAGCGATTGCGCGCATATTGCCAATGCTCTCCAGATTGGCGGGCATACTACCTTGCTGGCGGAGCAGGGACAGGTGATCATGGTGCGTACGGTGTTCGCCGATAACCAGCCATCGCGCATGCAAGTGGTTACGTACCGTCTGCGCGATGGCGCCCTGATGCGGCAGGAATCGACCGCAACGCGTGATTTGAAAGAACTGGATGCGGCATGGCGCGCTGCGGTGGAAGATACGAGCAAGGCGCAGGCAGTGCTGTTGCAGTCCGATGTGGCTGCCGTGGTGGTGCAGTCCTGGTTTGGCGGTAGCAATCCGGGTTGGCGCCCTACCACCAGCGGCGCGAATGCCGTGCCGACCGGATTGCAAGTGGCGTTGCAATTGCGCGGGCGCCCCAACAACATGACCAAAGTCTTTTTGCTGGGGGCGGTGTGATCGTGCGCCGAGGTGTGCTCTTGCGCCAACGCGGCGTCGCCGTCATTACTGCGCTGCTGCTGACGACGCTGGCAATCACGATTGTCGCCAGTCTGTTTTGGCAGCAGCAGGTGCAGGTGCGTTCGATTGAAAACCAGCGCATGCAATTGCAAAAGCAGTGGATACTGCGCGGCGCGCTCGATTGGGCGCGCCTGATTTTGCGGGAAGACGGCAAACAGGTGAGCAACGATAATCTGGATGAGCCGTGGGCGGTGCCGCTGGAAGAAACCCGGCTCGATCAATATGTCGAGAATGGCCAGGCCGACGCGGATGCGGGCGACGCGGCGATATCGGGTAGCATTATCGATGCGCAATCGCGTTTTAACTTGAAAAACATGTGCCAGAATGGCGCGCCTAATCTGCACCAGATCAAGATTTTTGCGCAGTTGCTATCTAATTTGCGAGTGAATCCGGCGCTGGCGCAGGCCACCGCCAAATTGATGGAAAGCGCGCAAAAAAACCTGACAGGCGCAGAGCCGAATGCGCCGCGGCCGATGGACATCACCCAAGTGGAAGACTTGCTTGCGGTACCGGGTTTTACAGTGGAAACATTAGACAAGATAAAAGATTTCGTCGTCGTATTGCCCAACGCTGGCACGCCGGTGAATGTGAATACCGCGCCGGCCGAAGTACTGGCGGCAACAATTGATACACTGGGGCTTTCCAGCGCGACGGCGCTGGTGGCGAGCCGGAAAAAGGCTTATTTCCGCACGATGCCTGATTTTGAAGCCATAGCGCGCCTTCCGGGTGCTGCCGGCAACCGTGATTTGAGCGTCGCGACGCAATACTTTATCGTCAACGGCAATGTGCGCTTGAGCCGCGCGTCGTTGCAGGTGCACGCGCTGGTCAAACGTGACGGCAGCGGCCTCAACACGACCACAACAGTGATGTGGATTCGAGAAGACTGATTTGACATGTTGGGGGGGGCAGAGCAGGGTAACGCCCTGTCCCGCAATGGATAAATTATTATAACGATGGAAAACGAGACGCCTTGAGCACCCTGTATATCCGCTTACCCTCCAAAGCCGCCGCCGACAGTACGCAGCACTGGATCGCATTGGCTTGCCCTTTTGCATTGGTGGCGCATGGCGGCGCGATTGAACGCGAAGGCAGCGCGCCGCTGTCGGATCTGGCCGACAGTGTGGCCAAAGCACAGCGCGTGGTGCTGTTGCTGGCCGCCAGCGACGTAACCCTGCTGCGGGTGCAGGTGCCGCCGCTGTCGCCGGCCCGATTGAAGGCGGCGTTGCCGAATCTGGTCGAAGATCAGTTGATGTCCGACCCCGCCGAATGCATCGTCGTCGCCAGCGGTGCAAGCAATGGGTTGCGCACGGTTGCGGTCGTTAATCGCGGCTGGCTGGAAATTCTGGTCAAAACCATCGGCACGTTCGGCGCGCGCCACATCGCGGCGTTGCCGGCTCAGTTATGCCTGCCCTATCAATCCGGCATCGTATCGGCTGCCGTGACCGGACAGGATGCCAATACCGATGTGACGATTCGCCTGTCCGAACACGACGGGATCGGCTTGCCGCTCCTGCCGGAACAAGCCGAAACGGCCGCGCACGATGTGGTGCAGGCGATCTGCGCATTGGTGCCGGAAGCGCCGATTACGCTGTATGTGCCGCAAGCCGATGTGCAGCTTTATCAAGATACCGTCAATACCTTGCTGGCATTGGAACAGCGCATCACCATTTATGCCGACAACTGGTCGCGCTGGATTGGGGACGCCAACAACACGACGCTCGATCTGACGGCGGGAACCGGCGCGGGCGCCGGCCCCAAAATCGATTGGCGTGCGTGGCGCTGGCCGCTGGCGCTGGCAAGTGCGGTTCTGTTGATCAATATCGTGGGCTTGAATATCGATTGGATGCGCATGAAACGCGAAGCCGATGGCTTGCGTGCGTTAATGATGCAAACCTATAAATCGACCTATCCGAAAGAAACAGTGATCGTCGATCCGATTGCCCAAATGCGTCAGAAGATTGCAGCCGCTCAACACGATGCCGGACAAGTGGCGCCGGATGATTTTACGGCGCTGGCCGCCAATTTCGGTGAAGCATGGGCGCGCGTGATGCAAGCGCCGGACCGCAAGGGCGCGGCATCGCCCATTGCCACATTGGAATATCGTGACCGCAGTTTGTGGCTGCGCTTGAAGGCCGGCGCGAGCCTGCCGGCAGATCAATTGAAAGCGGCGCTCGCGGCGCAAAATCTATCGCTTGCGCAACCGACCGCCGGCGTATGGCAGATTCGGAGCACTAAATGAACCTGAATACATTGAACGGACTCAAGGAGTCGCTGTCAGTTTTCTGGATGGAGCGAAATGCGCGTGAGCGCAACTGGCTTGTGCTGGCGGCAAGTGCGATTGTATTGGGTTTGATTTACACAATATTAATCGGGCCGGCGCTGACCGGGCGCGCGCGATTGGAACAAGCGCTGCCGCCGTTGCGGCAGCAAGTGGCAGAACTGCAGGCGCTATCGAAACAGGCGGTCGGGCTTGCCAATGTGGTCACGCCGCCCGCGGTCGGCGTAACCAAGGAAAGTATCGAAGCGGCACTGACGCGCCAAGGATTGAAGCCGCAAAGCGTGGTACTGACCGGCGAGCTTGCCAAAGTGCAACTCTCGTCGGCATCGTTCGCCGCGATCGTGAACTGGCTCGACGAGATGCAAAAAACTGCCCGCTTGTCCGTGGTGGAGGCCAACATCGAAGCATTGGCAGCCATTGACACCGTCAATGCAAGCTTGACCTTGCGACAACAAAGGAATGATAAAAAGGATGAATAAAGGAAAGATCAAGTGCAGCGCACCGTGATATGGTTGCTGGTCGGAATGATCAGTGTCGCGGCGACCGCACTGGTGTTTTGCCCCGCTGCCTGGATGGCTGCGCTGGTAGAGCGGCAAACGGCAGGCCGGTTGACGTTGGGGGATGCGCAAGGCACGCTGTGGCATGGCTCCGCCTTCATTGGCGGCGCGCCCGGCGGCGCCGATCCGGTAACCCCGCTGTTGCCGGGGCGTTTCTCGTGGCGTTTGTCGCCGATGGTGTTGTTAGGGCAGGTCGATGCGGAGCTTGAAAATCCCTCCGCGTTGTCGCAGCCGGTCAAGGTGCGCGGCAGTTGGTACCAGTGGCAAGTCAGTCCGTCGATGATTCTGTTGCCGGCCGAACGGCTATCCGGATTGGGCGCGCCGCTGAATACGGTTCAGTTGTCAGGCCAGATGCACTTGTCATGGACGCCCTTGCAGCTCATGCGGCAGGGCGACAAAGTGGAGATGACGGGCATGGTGCATCTTGCGATGAACGACATCGCGTCGCGCCTGTCCGCGATCAAACCGTTGGGAGCCTATGACCTTACGATGGAATGGCAGGGGCAAGAGGCGCAACTTTTATTGAAGACGGTCAAGGGGCCGATGGTGTTGAACGGCAGCGGCAAGCTGGTAAACGGCCGTTTGCAGTTTTCCGGAAAAGCGGAGGCCGAGGAAGGGCAGGAGGAAAGGCTGGCAAATTTGCTGAATTTGCTGGGCCAACGGCGAAGAGAAGGTAACAAGAACATTATCGCGTTAGAGTTCAAATGACAAAAAATCCAATAGAAAAGAACGTACGGGGACCAGCCGGCTGGCGTCATTGGAGTGCTGCCTTCGCGTTGTCGTGTATCGTGGCCGGCATTCCGGTGGCCGGCATCCAGCCGTCGTACGCGCAAGACCCGGCGGCAGGCCAGGCCACGCTGAACTTCGTCGGCGCCGATATCGAATCGGTCATCAAGGCGATCGGCCACTACACCAATCGCACCTTCATCATCGATCCGCGCGTCAAGGGAACGATCAACGTGGTGTCGGAAAAGCCGGTTTCCAAGGCGGAGGCGTTCCAGCTGCTGACGGCGGCGCTGCGTTTGCAAGGGTATGCAGTCGTGACCACCGATGGATTCGTCAAAGTCGTGCCGGAAGCCGATGCCAAGCTGCAAGCCGGTCCGATTCAGAGCGGCGCGATCCGGGGCGACCAGATCGCGACCCAGATTTTTCGTTTGAATTATGAATCGGCGGCCAATCTGGTGTCGGTGCTGCGCCCGCTGATTTCACCGAATAACACAATCAACGCGAACCCCGGCAACAACACGGTCATCATTACCGACTATGCCGACAATCTGCGCCGGCTGGGCAAGATCATTGCCGCGCTGGATACGCCGGCCACCGGCGACATGGATATTGTGCCAATAAAAAACGCGATTGCGAGCGACATTGCGATCATGGTCAATCGTCTGCTGGAGCCAAGTATCGGCGGACCCGGCCAGGAGGCAGGGCGCGTCAGTCTGCTGGCCGACGCACGGACCAATGCCGTCATCGTGCGCGCGCCTTCGGTCGCACGTGCGAGCCTGGCGAAATCGCTGATTGCCAAGCTGGACCAGCCAACTACGCAACCGGGCAATGTACACGTGGTCTACTTGCGCAATGCCGACGCGATCAAACTGGCGCAGACCCTGCGCGCGGTCGTTTCATCCGACACATCGGCGCAAGGCGCAACGCCGGCGGCAACATCCGCTCCGGCGCCGGCCGTTCCGGGCGGGCCGGGCGGGGGCATGCAGGTGCCGTCATCGGCGCCGCAACCAACGTCCTTGCCTGCGGGCGGCGCTGCCGGGTTCATCCAGGCCGATGCCGCGACCAATACCCTCATCATCACGGCCAGCGAAGCGGTCTATCGCAATTTGCGCACGGTCATCGACCAATTGGATGCACGGCGTGCGCAAGTGTATGTGGAGGGGCTCATTGTCGAAGTCACGTCCGACCGCGCCGCCGAATTCGGGATTCAATGGGCGGGGCTGACGGGCGACAGCACCAGCAGTTATCGGGTCGGGACGGTGACCGGATTTTCGACCGGCGGCAATAACCTGATTACACAAGCGGCCGCCAAAGCGGCCGGCACCGCGCCTAGCGCACCGGGAAATGGATTGAATCTCGGCATTTTCCGCCAGATCAATGGCGCGCTCGGCTTGGGCGCATTGGCCCGGGCATTGGAAAGCGATGGCAATGCGAACATCCTGTCCATGCCCAACCTGATTACGCTCGATAACGAAGAAGCGAAAATCATCGTCGGGCAGAACGTGCCGTTCGTGACCGGGCAATTTACCACGCCCGCCTCGGCTGGCGGCGCCGCCGGCGTGAATCCGTTCCAGACCATCGAACGCAAGGATGTCGGTTTGTCGCTGCGCGTGCGGCCGCAGGTGTCGGAAGGCGGTTCGGTCAAGATGGCGATTTACCAGGAAACGTCGAATGTCCGGCCGACCACCAACGCGGCGGATATCATTACCGACAAACGTTCGATTGAAACCAATGTCTTGGTCGACGATGGTCAGATCATCGTGCTGGGCGGTTTGATCGACGACACCGGCAGCGACACGGTGGAGAGGGTGCCGGGTCTGGGCAATATTCCGATCATTGGCAACCTGTTCTCGTACCAGTCGCGCAAACGCACCAAGAGGAACTTGATGGTGTTCCTGCGGCCGACCGTGGTGCGCACCAATGAACAAAGCGTCAATGTCGCGGGCGACCGCTACGATTACATGCGCAATGTCCAACTCAAGGGGTTGCCTGAACAGACCATCATATTGCCGAACCTCGGCGCCCCGCTGGTGCCGGCTCTGCAAGACGGCCAGATGGTCGATGGTCCTTTATATAATGCCAACACGGGAACCAAAGGCACGCCGCAAAAATCCAGGCCGCCGCAAACTGCGCCGCCGCCATCGCCAACTATCAATTAACGATCAGCAAAGACTATTCAACAATGGACGCGCGTCTCTTACCTTATGCATTTGCCCGCGACTTCGCGCTGCTCGCGCGCCGCACCGACGCGACCGGCAGTAACGGCACGAACCATGCGGTCGAAGTGTGGGTGTCGGACGCCACCGCGCCGACCGCGATTGCGGAAGTAAGCCGCCGTTTCGGCCGCGTGAAACTGAAGTCGATGCCGCGCGGCGAACTGGAAGCGGCGATTGCGCAAGCGTATGCCGGCTCCGGCGGCGATGCCGCACAAGTGGTCGATGAGGTCGAATCCGATCTCGATCTGGCCAAGCTGATGATGGACATGCCGGCCATCGAAGATTTGCTGGAATCGGCCGACGACGCGCCGGTGATTCGCATGATCAATGCATTGCTGACACAGGCACTGCGCGAAGAAGCATCGGACATCCATATCGAGCCGTTCGAGCAGATTTCGGTGGTGCGCTTTCGCATCGACGGCACGCTGCGCGATGTGGTGCGGCCGAAAAAGGCGATCCATGCATCGCTGATTTCACGCATCAAGATCATGGCGCAACTCGATATTGCAGAAAAGCGTCTGCCGCAGGACGGCCGCATCACCCTCCGCGTCGGCGGCAAACCGGTCGATGTGCGGGTGTCGACGCTGCCGACCGGACACGGCGAGCGCGCGGTATTGCGCTTGCTCGACAAGGAAGCCGGCCGGCTCGACTTGAAGCATCTGGGCATGAGCGATGCGGTGCTGCCGCAATTCGACAAGCTGATCGGCCAGCCGCACGGCATCGTGCTGGTAACCGGGCCGACCGGCTCCGGCAAGACCACCACCTTGTATGCCGCGCTGTCGCGCCTGAATGCAACGACCACCAATGTGCTGACGGTGGAAGATCCGATCGAATACGAGTTGGCCGGTGTCGGCCAGACGCAGGTCAATGCGCGCATCGACATGACGTTTGCGAAAGCGTTGCGCGCGATTTTGCGGCAAGACCCGGATGTCATCATGATCGGTGAAATCCGCGACCTGGAAACCGCGCAAATCGCGGTGCAGGCATCGCTGACCGGCCATCTGGTGCTGGCCACGCTGCACACCAACGATTCGGCGGCGGCGGTCACGCGCCTGCTCGACATGGGCATCGAGCCGTTCCTGTTGTCGTCATCGCTCTTGGGCGTGGTTGCGCAACGGCTGGTGCGCAAATTGTGCGCCCATTGCAAAACGCAGGACGGCCCGCACTGGCAGGCGGTCGGTTGCGACAAATGCGGAAAGACCGGGTATCAGGGCCGGGTCGGCGTCTATGAATTATTGCTGACGACCGACGAGATTCGTGCGCAAATCCATAATCAGGCGTCGGAAGCGGATATCCGTGCCGCCGCGCAACGCGACGGCATGCGCACCATGCGTGAAGACGGCGAGCGTTGGCTGGTCGATGGAACAACGACGCAGGCAGAAATGCTGCGCGTCACGAAGGAATAAGCAGTGCCCGCATTTCGTTATGAAGCCGCCGACGTCGTCGGCAATACCAAAAAAGGGGTGGTCAACGCCGACAGTGCGCGCGCCGCGCGTGCCGATTTGCGCAGCCAGGGTTTGGTGCCGCTGGTGGTCGACGCGATTGCGGCGCAAGTCGATGAATCGGGCAAAACCAAAAAGCGTGCATTCGGCGACAAACTTTCAACCGTGGAACTGGCGTTGTTTACGCGCCAGCTGGCAAGCTTGCTGGAAGCCAGTCTGCCGCTGGAGCAGGCATTCTCCGCCTTGCTGGAACAGGCGGAACGCGCCTATGTGCGCGATTTGATCGCGTCGATTCGCGCCGAAGTCATGGGTGGCGCATCGCTGTCGGACGCGCTGGCGCGCCATCCGCGCGACTTTGCCGACATCTACCGCGCACTGGTGGCATCCGGCGAGCAGATCGGCCAGCTGTCGCGCGTGCTGTCGCGTCTGGCCGACTATATCGAACGTCGCAATTCGCTGGTGCAAAAGGTGAAGCTGGCATTTACCTATCCGGCCATCGTGACCGTGGTGGCGTTTGCGATCGTCATTTTCCTGCTGACTTATGTCGTGCCGCAGATCGTGTCCGTGTTTGCCAATACCAAGCAGAAGCTGCCGTTCTTGACGGTGATGATGCTGGCGGTTTCCGACTTCGTGCGCAATTACGGCTGGATCGTTTTTCTGGTGGTGGTCGGTGCGCTGTTCGCATGGCGCGCTGCATTGAAAAATCCCGACATCAAGTATCGCTGGCATAGCTGGCTGTTGACTGCGCCCCTGTACGGCAAGTTCGAACGCAGCTTGAATACCGCGCGCTTTGCCAGCACGCTCGCCATCACCACCGGGTCAGGCGTGCCGATCTTGCGCGCGCTGCAAACCAGCCGCGATACGCTGTCCAATGTCGCGATGCGCGAACAGGTGGAAGACGCGACCAACAGCGTGCGCGAAGGTGTCGGTTTGGCGCGCGCGTTATCGGCACACAAGCATTTTCCGCCGATGCTGATTCACATGATACGCGCCGGTGAAGTCACCGGCGAATTGCCGGCCATGCTGGAGCGCGCCTCCAATGCGCAGGAGCAGGATCTGGAGCGGCGGGCGCTGACGATTGCCGGTTTGCTGGAGCCGGCATTGATTCTGGCGATGGGTGTGGTGGTGCTGCTGATCGTGCTGGCAGTGCTGATGCCGATCATCGAGATCAATCAGTTGGTGCGGTAGGAGCCCTATGTTGAAAGGAATCGAATGAAGCGCTTGCCCCTTGTTGCGATCTTCGCGTTGTTCATTGCGTTATGCGTATCCGCTGCGTACTGGGGAATGCAATTGTTCAAGCCGCCGGTGCGCCAGGTGGCCGCGCCGCAGCAGGTCAGCAAGGCGGATATCAATCTCGATGCGGCCGCCGGCTTGTTCGGCGGGCGTGCAGCTGCGGTTGCCGTGGCCAGCAATTTCCAGTTGAAGGGCATCGTGCTCGCGGGGCGGGCTAATGAGAGCATCGCCATCCTCGCCGCCGACGGCAAGCCGGCGCAAGCAATTGTGATCAATACCGAAGTCGTGCCGGGTGTCACCGTCAAGGAAGTGCATGCGCAATATGTGTTGCTGTCCGAAAGCGGCGTGACCAAGCGGGTGGAATTGCCGGAAAGTGCGAAAGGAACGGCGATCGCAAGAGTCGATATGGCCGGCATTCCCTCGATGCCGATACAGGTAATGCCACCTGGCCCACCGCCAGTGGCGCCGCCGGGGATGGGCAATTCCCAGATGCCGCCACCGATGCAATCGCCACCAGGGCTTGCTCCGCCGCCAGCCGATGGGGGGGGCAATTCGGACTCGCTCGGTGGCGGTCACCCCGGATCATCCGGACGGTGAGTTCGACTCGCGCGTAATTTGCAGCTTGCTGTTGGCGTCCCGGCTGTTGCGGAAAAACCGGACTGACGACTGACTACTGGCCGCGCTAATCGTTGTCCGGTTCGATGAGGTTTTTTTTCAGCGAACGTTTTTGCACTTGCCGTACCGCGGAAGCTGTCTTCTTATGCGGCCCTGCTGCCCGCTGTTTGGCAGCCACGGCCACCGGATTGCGCGGCTTCAGTCCTTTTTGCGACGGCTCGATACGAAAGCTGCGCTTTTGCCGGGTGCCGAGGGTTTTGTTGGCCATGATGTTGAAAGTAGCGCAAGCCTCCGTGCCTGCAGCGCAATGCAGGCACGGAGGCCTGCATTACTTTGGTTACAACACGTAGCGCGACAAATCTTCATTGTCGGACAACGCGCTGAGCCGTTCATCGACATAGGCGGCATCGATCGCCAGCGTCTTGCCGGAATTTTCGCTGGCCGAAAACGACATTTCTTCCAGCAGTTTTTCCATCACGGTATACAAACGCCGCGCGCCGATGTTTTCCGTTTTTTCATTGACCGAAAACGCGATTTCCGCGAGCCGCTTGATGCCGTCCTGCGCGAATTCGATCTTCACGTCTTCCGTTGCCAGCAGTGCTTCATACTGCTTGGTCAGACACGCATCGGTGCTGGTCAGGATGCATTCAAAATCGGCGATCGACAGCGATTCGAGTTCGACCCGGATCGGCAGCCGGCCTTGCAATTCGGGAATCAGATCGGACGGCTTGGCCAGATGGAAGGCGCCGGACGCGATGAATAGAATATGATCGGTGCGGATCATGCCGTACTTGGTGTTGACGGTGGTGCCTTCGACCAGCGGCAACAGGTCGCGCTGTACGCCGGCACGCGACACATCGGCGCCGCCGACTTCGGAGCGGCTCGCGATCTTGTCGATTTCATCGAGGAAGACGATGCCGTTCTGTTCGACATTGGTGATCGCCTTCTGCTTGAGTTCGTCATCGTTGACCAGCTTGGCGGCTTCTTCCTCGACCAGCAGCTTCATCGCTTCGCGGATCTTGATCTTGCGTTTTTTCTTGCGCCCGCCGCCGATGCCGGAAAACATCGATTTGATCTGTTCGGTCATTTCTTCCATGCCGGGCGGCGCCATGATTTCCATGTGCGGTCCGGCTTCGGCCAGTTCGATCTCGATTTCGCGGTCGTCGAGTATGCCTTCACGCAAACGCTTGCGAAACGTCTGGCGCGCCGCATTGCCGGTCTGCGTTTCGCCTTCTGCCGGCGCGCTGTTTGCGCTGCTGAAGCCGAAATCGCGTGCCGGCGGCACCAGGATGTCGATGATGCGGTCTTCCGCCGCATCCTCGGCGCGGGTGCGCACTTTCTGCATTTCCGCTTCGCGTGTTTGCTTGATGCCGATGTCGATCAAGTCGCGGATGATGGTGTCGACATCGCGGCCGACATAGCCGACTTCGGTAAATTTCGTCGCCTCGATCTTGATGAACGGCGCATCGGCCAGCTTGGCGAGGCGGCGCGCAATTTCAGTCTTGCCGACGCCGGTCGGACCGATCATCAGGATGTTTTTCGGTGTGATCTCATGGCGCAAGGGTTCCGCCACTTGCTGCCGGCGCCAGCGATTGCGCAGCGCGATTGCCACTGCGCGCTTGGCGCGTGCCTGGCCGACCACATGCTTGTCGAGTTCGGAGACAATCTCTTGGGGTGTCATATTCATGATATTCGTTCGCAGAGCGCTACTCCAAGGTTTCAATGGTGTGCGACAGATTGGTATAGATGCACAGTTCGCCGGCGATCGTGAGGGATTTTTTCACGATCTCGAAAGGCGAGAGGTCGGTATTTTCCTGCAGCGCCTTGGCCGCCGATTGCGCAAATGCGCCGCCGGACCCGATCGCGCCGACGCCGTCTTCCGGCTCCAATACATCGCCGTTGCCGGTGATGACCAACGTCGATTCGCGGTCCGCCACCAGCAGCATTGCTTCGAGCCGGCGCAGAATGCGATCGGTGCGCCAGTCTTTGGCAAGTTCGACCGAGGCGCGCATCAAATGGCCCTGATGCTTTTCCAGCTTTCCTTCAAAGCGTTCGAGCAGGGTGAACGCATCGGCGGTGCCGCCGGCAAAACCTGCCAGGACTTTGCCTTGATAGAGCTTGCGCACTTTGCGTGCGGTGCCTTTCATCACGATGTTGCCTAGCGTGACTTGGCCATCGCCGCCCAAGGCCACGATGTTTCCGCGCCGGACCGACAAAATGGTTGTGCCGTGAAATTGTTCCATGCTTGCCTATGAAGATTGGTATTACAGATATATAACCGTTAAGAGGTGGGGGTTGACCGTCCGATTGCAAGATGCAAGCGGTATTCGTAACTTCAGTTCTTGCGCGGCAGCACGCGTACGACCGCGGTGAGGCCCATCACGTTAAATAGCGCGGCAACCAGATGATTAACATTGCGCAACTCAATCGTCGCCCCTTGGCTGACTACCGGCGCCAAGCCGGCTGCCAATTGTCCCGCGGCGTTGAAATCGACCCGAATCAAGTCGCTGCAATCGACAATGGCCGGATTGTGAGTGGCCGCGTAGGTCGTCATTGCCTGGATCAATTGATCGGTTCGTCCCTCGACGACCGCCGGCATCATGAAATGTTCGGATGCCGATTTCAGCGGCGCAAATTCTTCCAGTGCAGTGGTTACCTTGTTTTTCGGCGCCACAAATGCCGGAGGCGATACTTCAAAAGTCACGCAATAGTCAATGCTTGCTTCTTCAAAATCCTTTTCAAGATTCAACAGGCGCAGGATTTCGAGCAGCAATAACCATGGCGCTTCTGTTTCATCGCGCCGTCCGACTTCCAGGATGGCGCGGATCTTTTCGGCCAGTTCCAGTGTGCCCACCAAAATCAGGTCGTTTCCGGACTTTTGCAGCTTCATTAACACGCTAAGCAAAATGCCGCATCCGATCGGATCGACTTCGGTCACGCGAATAAACTCCAGGCGCAAGACGCGGTTGTTTTCCGCCAGGTTTTGTGCCCGCTCCAGTTGTTTAACGATCGAGTCGTCGAGCTTGCCGGAGAATGGAACCGTCGGTGTGGCGCTGGCCGCCGGCGCAGCTTCCATTGGCGACTCTTGCGCCTTTTCGATCCACGTCGGTGGCGAAGTTTCGAACTTGTTCGCGTAATCGATCGATAGATTGTCGAATTCGTCGCGTTTTCCGCTAATTTGCAGCAGGTCGAACAGCATTGCCCAGACTGTCAACGCGGCATGCCCCAGCGTGTCTTCGCCGATCGCGCCTTGCAATACGTGCTGCACCATGTCAATTTTCCCATGGGCGAATAGAATCGCCGCCTCTTCGATGGCTGGTGTGGTTTCGGACGAGGGCAATGCAACCTTGCCATTGAGCGTTTCGCCGTCCAGCAAAAATTGGGTGGCCGCACCCATGGCAGGCAAGCCTAGCGTCGCCGGCGGCAAAACACTGGCTGTGGATTTTGCGGGCTTGATCGGCGTTTTGACTGTCGGCGGTGGACTGGCTTGCGTATCACCGGTCGGCAACGGCTTGACAAATTCGGATGACATCTCGGATTCGATGGCATCGATTTTCATCGCAGTTGCCTGCGCGGCTTTACGCTGCACGATCTGGGAATTCTGGGGCCGACTGGTGGTTTCGGTGTCGGGATTTACGCGGATATTTCCCTCGTCGCTTTTCTTGCGAGAAGAGCTTTTGTCGGCAGCCGATGTCGTCTGTCGGTTGTCTTTCTTGCCAAAGAGCGAGAAAATCCCCACGTTTTTCCTGATGATAAATTTGTTGGCGCCTCTTCCCTCCGTACGGTTAGGGAGGTTAAGAAATTATATCGCCATAAAGGAACATAAAGCTTATGTCGAATTGCATCTTGAGCGCTGGATGGCGTTGTCTTT
>CAMLDH010000056.1 GCA_946478765.1 uncultured Oxalobacteraceae bacterium
AGGGAACCTGGCTCCTTCCTCCTGAAAGGGGGAAGGTTGGGATGGGGGTTGGACGTGTCTGACATCGACTGGATTCGCGCTTGTCAAAGAACTTTTGTCTACCTGCTTAGGTTTAATTCCTCGCGGCGTCGCCCGCCCCCTTGCGCGGCAGTGTCAACGTTGCACAGATGCCGCCTTCCGCACGTGCCGCAAGCCGCACGTCGCCGCCGTGCGCGCGTGCGATCGCGCGCGCAATCGCCAGGCCCAGGCCGCAGCCGCCGGTATGCTTCGCGCGCGACGATTCGATGCGCACATACGGTTCGAAAACGCGTTCCAGTTCGTCCGCCGGAATGCCCGGCCCGCGATCGGCGATACGGATCTCGATCTCATCGCCGCGATCGGCCACCGACGCCTCGATGTTTTCGCCGCCATACCGCCATGCATTATCGAGAAGATTGGCGAGGCAACGCCGCAATGCCTGCGGCTTGGCGACGATCGGTCCCAACGTAGCACCGTGCAGTTCAATGCGCGCCCCTAGCATCGTCATGTCTTCCACTGCACTCTCGATCAACGCGTTGACATCGAGCTTTTGCCATTGCTCGGCGCTTGCGCCGGCACGCAGGAATTCCAGCGTGTTGCCGATCATGTCATCCATGTCGGACAAGTCGTCTTCCATTTTCGCCATGAGGTTTTTGTCGGCCACGCGTTCCAGACGCAGGCGCAAGCGGGTAATGGGCAATCGCAGGTCGTGCGACACCGCGGCCAGCGCTTGCGCTCGGGTTTCCAGGTAGCGTTTCAAATCGCGCTGCATCGCGTTGAACGCCTGCGCCGCGCGCGATATCTCCAATGGCCCGGTTTCCGGCAAGGGCGGCCGATCCAGGTTGCGCGCCAGCCCCGTTGCGGCATCCGCCAACGATGCCAGCGGACGCGTCAGGCGCCGTACCGCCCAGCCCGCCAGAAGCGCGACCGAAACACCGAGCACGAGCAGCAGCACCAGCAACCGCAAAGGCCAGTCCAGCCCTTGTTGCGGCAGGCTATGCCGAAATGTGAGCACCGTGCCGTCCGAGAGCCGGGCCTGTCCGACGACGAACAGGATGGGCGGTCCGCGACGATTTCGCCGATGTTCGCCGGCGGCGGGCGGATTCGCGCTGGCGTCCTGGGCGCGCACGGCCGTGGGTGCATCGCCGCGCCGGCGTATTTCCGCACGTTTGATGGACAGCACTTGCAACGATGCGGGCCGTTCCAGTTCCCTCGCCACGCGTTCGACAAACAGATGCGCCTCTTCCGCGTTTTCGTCGGTCGCAGGTTGCCACGGCTCGCTCAATGACACGCGAATCGGTGGCACATTCAATGCATGCATCAAACGGTTGCGCTCTCCCGGTTCCGCCTGGTCGAGAATGGAAATGACGCCGGCGACACGCTGTGCGGCGTACGCGCCCAGCAGCCGTTCCTCGAACCGGGCTCGGTCATCGAGCATCAGCCAGAATCCGACGGATTGCGCCGCAATCAAACCGGCCACCAGCGCCAACAGGATCTGTCCGAACAGCGTGCGTGGAAGCAGCCTCATGTCTTGCGCTCCACCAACGCCGCCAGCATGTACCCCTCGCTGCGCACCGTCTTGATCAACACATGTTCGCTGCCATCGTCGCCGAGGCGGCGGCGCAGGCGGCTGATCAACACATCGACGGTGCGGTCGAACGGCCCGGCCTCGCGACCGGAAGAGGCATCGAGCAACTGGTCGCGCGACATGACGCGATGCGGATTTTCCGCCAGTGTCTTCAAAATCCGGAATTCGCCCGCGGATAAGGGCGCAACGATGCCGGCGCCATCGACCAGATGGTGCGCATGCACGTCCAGTATCCACCCTGCAAAATGCAGCTTCCGGGCCGGCACGACAACGGCAGCGCCCTCTCCCGCACGGCGCAGGATGTTCTTGACCCGGGCCAGCAACTCGCGCGGAATAAAGGGCTTATGGAGATAGTCGTCGGCCCCCATCTCCAGACCGAGAATGCGATCCATATCGTCGCCTTTGGCGGTCAGCATCAGGATCGGGACCGCACGCTGGGTTCTCAGGTTGCGGCACAGCACCAGCCCGTCTTCCCCCGGCAGCATGAGATCGAGAATGACCAGATCAACCTGATGGTGTTTGACCAATTCCCACATCTGCGCGCCATCTTCCGCAAGCAGAACGTGATAATCCCGCTCGCCGAAATACTCTTGCAGCAGCTTTCGCAATTCACTGTCGTCATCGACGACGAGTATCGTTTTTTCCATGTGGCTTCCTTGGCACCGCTTGCTAGGATACCGCCGCGGCGAATTTGACCATCGGGTGCGATGCCATTTATTACAAATATTTACGTTCCATTTACAAAAAGCAGCCTCGTTGACATACGCCATTTACGTAAAGAGATTTCAATGGAGCTCATTGATTCAACACATTGATTCAACAACGAGGAGATTATCTGTGACTACTTCACGCACCCGCTTCCATCGCTTTCTTGCCGCTATGGCCATCAGTGTCGGACTGAGCATGAGTCTGACGTCCTCGGCATGGGCTGCCGCAAGCGGTTCCGACCAAATGCAACACGAATGGGCCAGACATCGACAGGAAATGCGCAAGGCGCGCTTGACCAAAATGGCGGAACGCCTGGAAATCAAATCGTCCCAGCAAGGCGCGTGGCAAACCTATGCAAAGACCTATGCGGCAATGATGGATAGAAACACGCAGCGGCCGAACGAACCTGCCGACGCAGCGACGCTCGTGCGCTATCGCGCCAGCGTGGCGGCCGAACATGCCACGAAACTGGCGCAGCTTGCCGATGCCACTGTCCGGCTGCAAGAAACATTGACGCCCGAACAGCGCCAGACGCTCACCGACATGGTGCGCCACTCGCAACATCGCCATCATGACCGGCACTCCGGGCCGCACCGTTGGAATGGCAGGCCGCATCAACCGGAGCAGCACGGGACAGCAGCAGACGGAATACCCCGCACCGCCGCCACCCGGTAGCTATCCACCGCCGCCTGCGCCGCCGCAGAGGCAGTAATTTGCGCTCAGGCGGATTCGTCGCTGGGAACAAGCAGGCGACACCGGCCTCAGCGGCCACTCGTATGCGGTCAGGTCAAGTGCTTCGCCTATCTGGGGCGAACCCGGTCAAGGTGTCCAGCCGGGGCGGCTACCTGCCCATCGTATGCGTGCAGGACAACGGTGATGCCCTGCTTACCGGTTCGCCGCGCAAACCCGGTTTGCCAGCTGTGCGTGTCCACATCGACCTGCAGCGGGGCCACCAATCCGGCCCTTCTTCATGAAGGGAAATCAATTCGACAAGCTGTGTAAATTCTTGATGAGGTTGATAGGCGGAAATTTTTTGTTGTGCCTCTGCCATGTCCGTTTCCACACATAAAACATATAATCGCCCGCATCTTGCAAGAATCGATTTAAAAGGGAGAGCGGTTAAATGAAAGTGACACAGATGGAACACTTCTCATCAACATCTCAATGCTTAGAAATAGCAGAAGCAGCAGGACATGCCGAAGCGCCATATGCGGCGCATCCTTCCGCACTTTGTGCGGATGTCGCGCCGCAGATCCCTGCTGTCAATACTCGGCTTGGCGGTGATGCGCTAAGTGGGTTTTGGGCGCATTTGTCGTAAGCGTTGCAGCGGCCAGAGGCATAAAAAAGCCGTATTGAGCATTTAGAAACCGGCGTGGCCCCGCGAGACATAACATGAACCTGAGCGGTTTGCGGGGCCATCCCGGCGGAGGGTCACTCGGTGGAAGGGTTAGGCGTCATTGCACTCATCGACCGATGTAGGGTATCTGCGAACACACGACCTCAGCTTCATAGTCATTTGCCGCCAATAGCCGCTGAATGGCTTGCGCGCGAAGACCTGCTTCTCGATGCGGACCGACAATCACTCTCTTGATTGGGAGTCGGACCTGTTCATGTGATGAAGCAGGTTGCGTGAACAGTTCAAGATAGGGCACCGGAAGACCCCCGCGAAGGAACGTCTTGATCGGCTTCTGCGGCTTCGTCTCTCCTTCCGTCGCCGCCGATCGAGCAATTTCTGCATCAACGGGAATCGCTACGACCCTCACCTCGCGCTCTTCCCAGAAGCCCCAATGTTTGTACAGGCATGACAAGCTACTGATGGCTTGATAGAAGCCATTTGTCTCTTCAGCAGTTCCCCCGCGAAGCATTCTTGCGATTCCGGTACGTACCACTGCCTCTAACTCGGCAACATCTTCGGACGACGGCTGACTGCTTGGGTCTATCCCGTCGTAGTAGTGAACGTTACCCCACCACGCGTGCTGATAGCGGTATGTCTGTTCCTCAACCTTGAAAAGTTGCTCGAACTCCACGGTATCGAAGACCAACGCATAGCCACCATCGCCGCCGTATCCGCGCCATTGACTCAGCAAACCGCTGTGTGAGACAAGTGGATCGCGAGTTGCGCTCATCGAGAAGATGTACGGATGATTGAGTCTCAGGGTGTTGGTGCGAAGAGACTCCACCCGCATCTGTGTTTCCGATCTTGCAATCTTCTCGATTCCCCCGTCAGCCTCCATCGTCTTGGCGTGTTCAGGTACTCGGGCCAGTTCGTTCATGTAGCTCAAGACTTCAGGGAGTACGAGGTCGGGCAGCCGGGCATCGAAGAAGTGCTTCATTTCTTCTGCATCGTTCAGAAATGCCGCGTGGTTCGCCCAAAGACAACCATTCGACACGATTCCCGCTAGCCCAGCGGCAGTCGTGTAGTGCATCAGCTCCGTGTATTCCTCAGTAACCGCTCTTGGCATGCGTATGACGCTCCGGTGGAGGGGGATGATGTGGCGTCCGCTGGTGACGCTTAACGTAAAGCTAAGAGGAAGGCGAAATGCGCAGCATTTGGTCTGTCCCACTTGAGCGCATGTTATGCCTATTCCATAAATCCATACCGATTTTCCATAAACGTCATTAGAACTCGTAGGGCGCATCGCGATGCGCCGGATGTTTTAATGCGCTCGGCCAAGCACGCGTAACCTGCCCTTTAGATTGCGAGTTGGCTGGTAAGGTGAGGGTTTGGCGCAAGAAGGGCAGCCCATCCGGCGCATCGCGATGCGCCCTACGGCCCTGAATCCGGAACGGAGTCAGGCGGAGCAACTAAAGCAGGCCGCTTGAGGTCACGCGACAACTACGTTGACAAACACCGACGTTGACAAACACCGTGATCAGGAATCAAAGGGATCAGTATCGCGAAGTTACCTGCGCTTTCCGAAGCACAACGCATGCGCGCAATACGCTGCGCTCTTATTGACGTCCTACCGAGTGCGCCTTACCGCGTTGAGGTCGGCATTGGTGCAAATGCAGACGCTGAAATGACCCGCGCCTTATGATGACGGTGTCGATTGTCGATCTTGCAGGAAGCGTTGAATGATTGGCAATGTGTATGACTTATGCCAACGGTCGGGGTAGCACCCTGGCGCATACGAACCCAACTTCTGAAATTCTGTACAAAACGACGTCAACTCAGTGCGGGGCACGTGGCGGGGGATCCCAGTCCGCGGCGTGTACTCGATGCCTGTCGCCGTCACCTGATAGCGAAAAGGCAGTTTCCTGACTAGCGTAATCCACTCATCTCGCTCATGCTGCCGCGCCCAAGTGAGCAGTTCATTTGCACTGAAATCCATGTGGTTATTGTGTTTCTTGAGATAAATTTCTAATATTTCTAATTAATCATGTCTGGTGCTGGCCAGCCCTGCTCTTTCTAATATTTCTAATTAATCATGTCTGGTGCTGGCCAGCCCTGCTCTTAATCAACTATCGCTCGTTGTTCTCTGAATCTTCCCCAATCCCGGGGCTAGATTATTGCGCAACTGCGCCACAATGTGCGATCCTCCATGGCAATTATTTCAATATTCATCTGTTGTTTGCATGATGCTTAACGTACCTGAACTGTTTTACAAATACACCGATGTTGGTGACTGGCTGCCCAGCTTACTGGCAGGAGAATCGCTGAAGTTCTCAAGCCGAGTCAGGTTCAATGACCCTTTTGATTCCCGCCCTGCTTTTCAAATAAGCGCTGATACCGATGAAGGGAGGAAGTACATCCATGCGCAGTTGAGAGCGCAGGACCTGTCGCCTGCCGCTCGTCTTCAGGCGGCGAGGCGAGTAACGGAGCAAGGCAAACAGCCGCGAATATTTGGCGGCACCGAACTCGAAAAGCTACTTGATGCCGTAGGGAGTCTTTCTCTCACAACATCATGGGATAACATTCTTATGTGGTCGCATTACGCCGACTTCCATAGAGGACTATGTTTCGCCTTCAGAAGCAATATAGATCTGTTCGAAACTGCTCTCCCGGTGAGATACGATGCTGAATTGCCAGTCATACGAAGACCGGATGACGGTCGAGACGTTATGCTCAAAAAAACTTTTCTCTGGAAATCAATCTGTTGGGCGTACGAAGAAGAATGGCGAGTCATCAAGAGACCGCTCACCGAAGCGGAAAGGCAGAGAGAGTTTCAAACATCCGCATACCTGCCACCCGATAAACAGCGAATCGTCGCTGATCAGCGTGGTCATGGGCTCTATCGATTCCAACAAGAAGCGATTTCAAGCATCACTCTCGGAATGAAAATCTCTAAGCCACAGAAGCAGTTTGTGCTGCAATCTATCCGCGATGCTGGACTAAATGTGCCTATTTACCAAGCGGAAGCATCAACGACACAATACGCAGTCACGCGGAAACAAATTCATTAACTGAAGCGATTCTTAGTTGGCTTTGCGCCCGGTGCATGTGCCACGAGCGCAACAGCTGATTGGACGCCAGATCCAAGCATAAGCGACTCCCAGATTACTCTCTTAGCACATCGGCGAGAATCTTTCCCTCGAACCAGCCCTTGTTTTCATCCTCCAGTGTTAGCGACTCGATGATGAATACTTCAGCGAATGTGTGGGTAAGTGGGTGGGTAGCAGCAATGCGCTGCTGCTACCCAACCAGCTAGCGGTGAGTAACGCGCTAAGTTCCCCCGCGAATAGAAGACCTTGGTTCGACTTAGTTAGATGATCCCGTGTCTGCCTCGAGCAGACAAGTTTGTTCGACGTTGCTGCCGGCCAACGTAGGATGCGAAACACCACCCAGAGAAAAAGACGCCGCTTGAGATAAATTTACGTTGAGACTAAATGAAAAAACTTGCTAAGGCGATAGCGCCTATGGATGAGCGCGTTAGGCACCTGAAATGGATTTTGGTTGACCAGATCGTCGACCTTACCACTGCGACCATTGCGATTCGCGATCACATTCAAGTCATGCAAGGCGAGCATCCACCTTCCGCGAAATGGTCAGTCTGCTACTTTCGCATGTGTAGTACGTTCCTCGTCGTTTCGCTTTCCAAACTCTTTGAAGCGCTTGATCACTACGGTAAGGAAATTCGGCAATTCCCTGTGGAGATAAGGGACTCATGCGCAGCACTTCGCGCGGAAATTGAACGTCGGAAAATTTATCAGTTTCGTAGTAAATATGCCGCACACGTTATCGACAAGGTTACAAAAATGCCGTTGAGCTTAAGCGAGGGTGATAGGCGATATAAGGAAATTGTCGGAGATGACGTTGGTGACCTCTTGGCTTTTTGCGATTGGATCAATCCTGTCGTTATGCCTCCGCCGAATACTAGCGTAATGTTCGCCGTTCTTAGCACTCGCGATCATTGTCTGGCAATTGTTGGTTCCGATTTGGAAAGGCCATAGGATCACCGATCCTACGTTAGCGGCGCTCGTGAAAAAGAAAATTTTCCCGTAGTGCTGTGAGCTTTTAACAATCGGTGCAGTTGGCTTTTGAAAATGACAGCTAGGCTCCGACATCGAGATTGCACGGTATTACCATTTCAGCCGCCCGATAATACGAAGCGCGGAAACGTGATCCATTGTTCGAAGAACAGGCGGCTGATTGCATTCACCGGCCCGCTGAAGGGAACCGACGGCACCGGTTCCATTTCATGTGCGCGTCCCTGTATCGCCAGCGAAAGGCCGATGCCGGCAATCGCTGTGATCGACAGCGCGGCGGACAGGTTGACAAGCCCGACGAGCAACAGCAGATTCGCCACCATGAACAGCGGCACTGCAACGATGTGCAACATCAGGCTGGTTTTATGCTGGTGATACTTGGCGTAATCCTTCCATTGCCATTGTAAAAGTTCAGCGATACCCATGCGTTCTCCCGTGATTGATATGGATCGGCGCGGCGCGTATGCGTTGACGCCAAGCCTTTCCATCCTATAGCGACAAGCCGGGTTGGGACGAAGATTCCGGTATGCGCGGATGCGTTGCGGCATTACACTTGCCGGGTATCCCAATTTCACGCACCGCTTATCATGAAATTCAATCACCTCGTCGAAATCAACGATCCTCTCAATCCGCTGATCGACCCGCTCACCCGCGAACAATTGTGGCAAGGGCTGGTGTTGCGCGCAGAGGCGCCGCAGCTCTTCGTGCCCTATCTCGATGAATGCAATCTGCTCGGACGCTCTGCCGGCACACTGTCGCGTGCGCTGCGCTACGGCACGCTGGTAGTGCGCGACAGCGTGACATTTTTTCCGATGCAACGCGTGCAGTATCACGTGCCGGCGCAGCCGGATATTCCGGCGTCCAGCCTGATCATGTCGATCGAGGAACCGCAGTCCAGCGTGTTTTTCGTGCGTTTCGAATATGACGACGGCAGCGGCGAGGACGAAGGCAATGCCGATGCTTTCTATAACGAGTTCCGGCGTTCCGCGTACGAGGAATCGGATATCGATACGATCCGGATCATTCGGCAGCTGGCGCAAGAAGGGCGACTGGATAGGCCGCCGGTTTGATGCGGGAATGACGTGAAGGCGCCAGTGCTGCAGGAACCGCGTTCTTGCAGCACCGGCCGGGTTTCATGTGGTGCCGGGCGAATTACTTGGTGATTTTTTCCCAGCCATACCGCACGGCATCCTTGACCCGCGCCCACGGATGCCCGGCGTTACTGGATTCCCACTCACGCTGCACATCCGGTTCGACATCGCTCCAGCGGTATTGGCTGTAGCGCTGATCGCTCGCCATTCTGGAGCCGAAGCGGTAGGCCGATGCGTAATCCTCATAACGGCCGCCGCTTTGTCCATAGGTGGTCTGCCAGTGGCTGCGGAAGTCCGTATCAAATGCCGTGGTGGCGCCTTGCACATCGCCCGTCATTTTTTCGACTTCGACATCGGTGCGGCGCACGGTGTCGCTGATGGTTTCCGTGCGCTCGCTGACGTCCTTGCCGACCACGACTTCTTCCACCACGCGCGCGGTTTTTCCGACGACTGCTTCTTCGGCGCTTTCGCGTACTTCAAACGAGCCTTCCTTGAGGGTGGCCATATCCGCTTCCGTCGCCGGTTCGTTGACGGGGTGCCGTTCCACCGACACATGCTCTTCGCGCAACTGCACCGATTCCTCTACCGGGGTCTCGACCACGTGCTGGAATATGCGCACGCCGCCGCGCTGCACGACGCGCTTGCCGACTTGCAGCTCTTCCTGGATAACCGGAATTGCTGTCTTACTTCCGGCGTAACGGCTGCGCTCCTGCTGGATCTCGGTGTCGCTGAGCGCCGGCGCCGCCTTATCGTATTGCGACCAGCCCTGGCTTTGCCAATGGGTAGCGCGCTCGTTGATATCGACCGGATTGTAGCGATTCAGGATCTCGGTGGCGCGGTCGGCCTGCTCCTCGGTGGCGGCATGCACGGTCAGCAGATAGCTGCCGCGGCGCACGGCTTCGGTATAGATGTCCGCATGCCGATCCTGTTCCGGCGAACCAAATAGCGTACGGAAAAAGCCCATGATGCCGCCGCCTTGTTCGTCGTGACGCAACGCCGCTTGTCGTGCGTCGGTGGTTTCGAGTTCCGGGCTGAGCTTGACATGCTCGATGGAAAACCCGCTGCTCGTCAAATCATTCAGCGCTTGCTGCGCCTGGTTGTAATTGTCATATACGCCTATTACGGTATGTGCCATGATGAATCTCCTGTATGACATGATGAGGATTCGACGTCCTGGCCGAATCCGCTGGTTGCACTAAACTGATGAATCCGAGGCCTTGTTTCGACCGGGAGAAGAGGTCTGTTCATCGAAGCGTTCTATCGTTACCTGTTCGCTCTTTAGAACCACGGTTTGGGGTGCGTGTTCCTCGCGCTGCTTTTTTGTGATGCGCACTTCTTCCTTGAGCAGCAATTGCTTCTGGACCACCAGCACTTCTTCGACAATCGGCACCACCAAGGTGTCGCCGTCGTAGTGTGCGGCCGGTGGGTCCGGGGTATTGACGATCTGGCCGATCGCTACCCGGTCGATCTGCAGTTCGTCGTGCAGCAACGGTACATCGACCCTCTGTTCACGCTCCGTTACTGTTTTATGGACGCGCACACCTCTACCGGTGTCTACCACACGCTTGCCGACCTGGAGTTCTTCCTGCAGAACCTTGAGGACGATCGGCTGCGTACCGCCGGCTACGGCGGGCAGCTGGTCGAACGCGAATGGGAGGCGGTAGCTGTGATCGTCTTGCGCTACCAGCAGGCTAACGGGCAGCAACACTTCGCCGCCCTGCTCAAACCGGATCACCGCCTGCGCTTCTGCGCCGGCCTGCTCTATCGACGCGATGTGCGCGTGCCTTCCTTCTGTATCCGTCACCATCGCGCCAACAGCGTCCGTGCCCTTGGGAAAATGCGCCATGAACCGTGCTCTTCCTGTCATGCCGAATGAAAAATTCGATATGCAAGTATCGGACCCATGCATCAGGCCCATGCGCCGACCATGCCGGCGGTCAAAAACATCTTTTACCTGGCGTAATGCCAGGTAGTGCAAGCGGTCGTGCAGGCCGCCGTGTCGACATTGACTGCGCGGGTGCTGCGGCCTGCCTACAAGACGTTGGGCGATGAGTGCGTGCGGTAACGGTAGTTTTTTCGCACGCTGCGTAAAAATTGCAAAAGCGCGCCAACATCGCGGGGAATGACCGGCAGAGGGGATGCCGAACTAAATGCGGCTGGCAGGTTCATATTCGTATCGTCAACGCTGCGGAGAATGCGTATGTCTACCATCATTGCGGGGCGGGTTGAACAGCAGTCGCAAGTGCAGGACGCAGTCGGCGCATTGCGCAATGCGGGATTTCCGGAGGATCAGATCAGCTCTTTTTATGTCAATCCGCCCGGACAGCACGACACTTATCCGATCGGCGGCGATCGCGACAAATCGCCCGGCGCGGAACACAGCAGCAGGGGTACGGCAGGCGGCGGCGCGCTGGGTGCGGCGATCGGCATCGCGACCACGCCGCTGATCGGACCGGCAGGCGCGCTTGCGGGCGGCTTGGTGGGCGCGCATGTCGGTTCGCTGGTCGGCACCCTGTCGCAAATGGATGAAGCGGACGAGACGCCGCCCGTGCGGCAATCCGGCATGCTGGTGGCGGTCAGCGTGGCGGACGATGCGGATGAAGCACGTGCCGTGCAAGTGCTGCGCGCGCTCGGCGCCCATGATCTGGAACGGGCCGAAGGCACCATTGCCGAGGGCGACTGGCGCGATTTCGATCCTGTGAGTACGCCCGTGTTTTTGGATCGGAAGTCCGCGTGGCGGAGATAATGCTAATGCGATGCAATGACCGCCGACAAGCAGTGCCGGTTTGTCCGTGTGCTTCCCATCTACCCTGAAAACGCCATTTAGCGAACAGGCAATGCATGCAAACGAGATATCCAGGTGTCGAAATGCCGGCACTGTCCGCGCAGAACTTGCATGCCGGCCGCCGCCGCCGCGGAGGGGCTATCTTTCAGCTTGCCATACCCAGCCGACCTCAGCTTGTCCAGCAGATGGTAGGAAGGCGCATATCCGGTATTGATATGTTCAGGAGAAGCGTAATTCGCTCGTACTGCTTGCAAGGCAGGAATGCTTTCCGAAAAAAACGGGTGATTGCCAAACGCAAGAGCGACATCGGCAAATACAAGGGCTTCAAATTCATGCAATTGCAGATAGGGTGCGAAGTTCGCTCGCTGGATATCGTTGGATAACGCGCGCTCCAGGTGATCCACCCGTTGATAAGGATCGGCAAGAACCTGTGCCGCCGCATAACCTGGAAAATCCGTCGGCATCTTGAACAGGTCAAACATCGTCGTCACCCAAGCGCCGCGTTGCTCCGAACACAGATGCTGTATTTGCCATTTCGCTTTGCCATAACCATTGATGCCGCCTTTATGTCCCGGACTGGTTCGCACGATGCGGGCAGACAATTCGATTTCGCCCGATTCCCACAAATAGCCGCTTAATAATTGGTTGCAGAATGCTTCTTCGGTTGGCCCTTCAACGAGAGCAATAATGCGCTTGACCGCCATGACTAGCGCCCTTTCCCGGCATCGTCAAACCATCCGGTAAACGGCTGCTCTGCTACTTCCTCACCGTCCGTTGCATTGATAAAGGCGCTGGGACGACCACCGAGAAAATTGCCCTTCCACAATTCACCCAGCGCATACTCTTTCATCCACGCCTCTAACTGTTGGGCGTCCGGACGCATTAATGTCGACGCACCGCCTTCGCGGTTCACCACAATCAAATCTTCGGGAGCGAAATGGTTCACCAACTCCACGGATTGAGTGGAAACGATAATCTGGTGCTTTTGCGATGCGGCAGTCAGCAAGTCGGCCAGCAATGCAATTGCGAATGGATGCAGGCCCAATTCCGGCTCGTCAATCAATACCGTCTTTGGCATCAGCGCATCCGGTTGCAACAACAAGGTGCATAAACAGATAAAACGTAAAGTCCCATCCGAAAATTGATGCGCTTTGAACGGCGTATCCTGACCTGCCTCACGCCATTCAAGCTCGATGGTGTCTTGGGTACGTGGATTTGGGCGCAAGACAAAGTCGCCGAAAAACGGCGCAACCTGTTTCACCGCCGCCACGATCTGTCGATAATGTTCCTGATAGGTGTCTCGCAACAACAGCAGATACGCGGCCAGATTTTTTGCGTTTGGTTGCAGTCGCTGATTATCGCTAATCGGCTGAATCTGCTTTACTTCCGCCTTGTCGCTGGTGTCATGGAAGTGATACACGCGCCAGGAGGACAATGCAGGGGTGACAAAATTTTCCGCCATATACTTGTACTTCTGCACCGCCAACATCCGCGATTCGTCATGTCCGCTACCTAATGGGTAATCGCGGTTCTTCGTATAATCCCAATGCAGATGTTCGCTCTTGAACACCATCCGGTTATCCTGCGTAGGCTGCAACTCAAAGCTGTAGCCATTATTACCAAACCGAAAACGCGCCGATAAAATCGGGGAAGTACGCCGCCCAAAATGCAGCAATGCATCCGGCCCGCCCTGATCCTGAATATGCAACTGCACTTCCCCGGCGCAAATCCGTTCCAGCAGTTTGAAAAAACCGATGAAATTCGACTTGCCCGCCCCATTCGCGCCAATCAAGATATTGAGCATGCGCATGGGCAAGCGGTCGACTGATTTAATCGACTTGTAACCCGTGATGGATAATTCTTTCAGTTCGTCGCTCATGTCATTCTCCTGCCAGTTCACATACTAGGCCACCCACAAAAAAATTGCCGTTAAATGTCTTTGTCGGTCTGTCGACATCATCATCAACATCCTTCATTTCAGACAAGTCAACGCGGGTTCTTGTTCATAGTCGCCCGTGGATGAGATTCAACGGGAGAAATTGAAAACGCGAAATTTTACGCCAGCCCATGTTTTTAAATATCCACCG
Organism: uncultured Oxalobacteraceae bacterium; assembly: GCA_946478765.1. The sequence goes on from CAMLDH010000056.1 coordinate 13,705, forward strand.
GGTCCACTTCCAGCGACCATTTCACGCGCGATTTCATGGCGCGCAGCGCGGCGATCCAGGCTTTCAAAAATAGTTGCAACGCCGGACGCGACGCCGACTCGACCAGCAATTGCGCACGGTCAACGTTGGCCACGCGCGTCATCGTCATCGGAATCGGGTCGTTCATGATGATGCCGTGATGCTCGACGCAGTCGCGCGCGCTGTGCAGAAAATCGAGCGCGATTTGCAATTCCTTCGCTTCCGCGCGCAGCAAGGCCTGGTAAATGAACGGGGGCAAACCGGCCTGTTGCCGCTCTTGCAATAGCCCGCTCGCAAATCGATCGTAGTCATGCGCGATCACGGCCGCATACAGCGGGTGCTGCGGGTAACGGGTCTGGATCAGCACTTCGCTTGCGCTGCCGCCGGCCTTTTGCGCGGCGCGGCCGGCGCGCCCGGCGACTTGCATCAGTTGCGCAAACAAGCGCTCGCTCGCGCGGTAGTCTTGCGAGAACAGCGCGGTGTCGGGATTCAATATGCCGACCAGGGTCAGATTCTGGAAGTCGTGCCCCTTGGCGACCATTTGCGTGCCGATCAGGATATCGACTTCGCCGCGATGCACGGTGTCGAACGCGGCTTGCGCACTGCCCTTCAGGCGCGTCGAATCGGCATCGATGCGCATAATGCGCGCGGCCGGAAAGATGTGCTGCAATCCTTCTTCGACGCGCTGCGTGCCGCGTCCCAGAGGCTGGATATCGACATTGCCGCAGGTCGGACACGCGCGCGGGATGCGTTGCTCCAGGCCGCAGTGATGACAGCGCAGCCGCCGGTCCGGTTTGTGCAGCACCATGAACGCGGTGCAGCGCTGGCAGTTGCTGACCCAGCCGCAGGCGTCGCACGCGATGACCGGCGCATAGCCGCGCCGGTTCAGGAACAACAGCGATTGCTCACCGCGCTCCAGGCGCTGCTTCAATGCCGTGATCAAGGTCGACGTGATGCCTTCGGCCGGCTTGTCGCGTTCCATATCGATCAGCCGCACCTTCGGCAACACGGCGTCTTTGACCGCGCGCTCACGCAACTCCAGCTTGCGGTAGCGGCCCGATTGCACGTGATGCCAGGTTTCCAGCGACGGCGTGGCCGAGCCCAGCACGATCGGGATTGCCAGCTGATGCGCGCGCCATACCGCGAGGTCGCGCGCCGAGTAGCGCAGGCCTTCCTGCTGCTTGTACGACGGGTCGTGCTCTTCGTCGACAACGATCAGTTTCAGATGCGGCAGCGAAGCCAGAATCGCGAGCCGCGTGCCGAGGATGATGCGCGCGCGGCCCGAATGCGCGGCCAGCCAGTGCAGCAGGCGCTCGCCTTCGGCCAAGCCGCTGTGCAGCGTCGCGACCATCACGCCGGGAAAACGCGCGCGCACATTGCCTTCCAGTTGCGGCGTGAGATTGATCTCGGGAACCAGGATCAGGATCTGCGCCGGGTTCTGGGCATCGTCGGGCGCCAGGCTGGCCTGTCCCAGAATTTGCGCGGCGGCTTGCAGGTAGACTTCGGTTTTGCCGCTGCCGGTCACGCCATACAGCAAGGCCGGCGCAAATCCCTGTGCGCCGGCGATCGCGTCTGCCGCAGCTTGCTGTGCCGCGTTCAACGGCGGCATCGCGGCCGGCGTGGCGTCATGCGCGGCATCCAGTTTGGCCAGCTTTTTCAGCGCGCGGTCGAGCGCGACCGTTTTGATCGCACGCAGATTTTTCGGTATGCCGGGAATCGCAACCTCGCCGAGCGGGCGCTGGTAATAATCGGCGGCAAACGCGCACAGCGCGAGCCAAGCCGCCGACAGCGCGGCCAGTTGCACACGCAGCCCGACCACGTCCTTGAGTTTGGCGGCCGGCACCTCGGTTTGGCTGCCGACAGCCACGATGATGCCAACCACTTCACGCCGCCCGAACGACACCACGGCCAACTGGCCGGGCTGCGGCCATGCGGGTTCGGCATCGCTCCTGGTCCATCGGTAATCGAAGGTGAAGTCCAGCGGGGTATCGAGGGCGATTTTGACGATGCAATGTTCCACGAACTTAATTTGACACCTCAAGAAGTAGCCTAACGACTGGTTTCATAAGCGCTTTTGCAACTATCCACAATGCCTGTGGATAACTTTGTGGACAAGCGCCTCTTGACAGCCGGGAACGCTTGATTTTATGCGGGTTGCAACAAATTGCTTAAAAGGAAAGCAAAAATTTATCCATTTATAATCAATGACTTATAAATCCGCCCGTGCCACGAGTAATTAATTTTATGAAATATTTTTGGTGCAGCGCAATAACTTAATTTGTGAATAAGTGGTATCTGGAGGCTTCAAAACCCGCTGCTTTTTGTGCTAGATCAGTCGGCGCCCTGCCCTGCGCTGCATTTCCCGTTTTTCGCCCTAGGCGTGTGGTGAACGAGAATGATTGTCAAGTACCGGTTGCGCTGATTGCGCAAACCGAT
>CAMLDH010000057.1 GCA_946478765.1 uncultured Oxalobacteraceae bacterium
CGACGTTGGCGCTGGCGCTGCTCGACTGTTGTGCAGCCAAGCCGCAGGTCTTGTCGCCGGCACCAGGATTCAGGCGCATTGCCTTCCATCGCGACTGGTCTGCCTACACTGTCGTGTCGGCCTCGGATATCCTGAATCTTGCGATACCGCCGGAGACCATGAGTGGACGCCTGGTGCTGGTGGGGTCTTCTTCGCTGGGTCTGGCAGATCGTGTTGCAACACCGCTGGCGCCTTCCACCAGCGGATTGCTGATCCACGCGGCGGCGCTGTCTTCACTGCTGGATGCGCAGGCAGGCCATGCGCCGGCACCTTGGCCCGGACGATGGATCGCGGCGATCTTCTGTATGTTGGTCGCGATGATGGCGGTGCACTCCTTCCCGCGCCGGTCGGCGGCATCGTGCGTGGCGCTGCTGGCCGGCGCTTCGGCGGCCTGGCTGCTGCTTGCCTACTGGATCAGTCCGCATGATGCAGACTTTTCCGCCACGGCGCCGCTGGCGTCGACGCTGTTTTTGTTGGCGGTGGCCGTGCCTTTCGACTGGCAGGTTTCGCAACGCAAGTCGCGCCAGCTGCTCAGTACGCTGAATCAATATGTCGCGAAAGCCGTGGTCGATGAATTGCTGCGCAGGGATATGAAAGACCCGCTCGCGCCGCGTCAAGTCAACGTCACGACGCTGATTGCGGATATGGAAGGCTATACGCATCAGGTCGAGACCTTGTCGATGGAAGAAGCGGCGCAATTGACGCGCGATTTTCTGGATTGCCTGACCCGCCCGGTGATCGACAGGCATGGCACACTCGACAAATTCACTGGCGACGGTCTGGTGGCATTCTGGGGAGCGCCCCTGCCGATCGGGGATCACGCTGATCTGGCACTGGACGCGGCATTGGAAATCCTGGAGGAAGTGCGCCGCTTCAGCCAGGCACGCCAACTGGCAGGCAAGGCGCCGCTGCGCGTGCGCATCGGGATTGAAAGCGGCATCGCCATGGCCGGCGATTTCGGCACGTCAGCGCGCAGTATCTACACGGCCGTCGGCGATAGCGTGAATGTCGCCTCCCGCTTGCAAGAACTGGCGCGGGATTACCCTTACGACATCATCGTGGGCCAAGGCACGGCTAACCGTGCCAAGCGCCACTCCCTGACACTGTTGGGCGACGTGATGTTGCGCGGAAAAGAGAAGCCCACCACGCTGTACACGCCGGAGTTAGCCGCATGATCGTTCGCATCCTGTCTTGCATGCATGCGGCGCTTCTGCTGCTAGTCCTGTGCAGTGCCGCGCGCGCGCAGAATGTGGCCAGCCAGGACCTGTATCTGGATGCGATGAAATCCATTGCGGAAGGCCGGCAAACGGATGCCAGCGATACATTGATCCGCATGGTCGAACGCGAACCCCAGCACGCCGGGGCATGGCTGGATCTGGCAATCATCCAGTGCGAACTGGGCCATGCGGCTGAAGCGGAGCGGCTATTCCAAGCGATCGAATCGCGTTTCTCGCCGCCGCCGGCCATCCTGGAGGTGATTGCCAAGCTGCGCGCCGAAGGCTGCGCGGGATGGAAACCGCGTCAGCAGACTACGATCATGGTGGGGCGAGGCATCGACAGCAATGCAAACCAGGGGGCAAGCAATCCGAATTTCACGATCGGCACCGGCGGCTCGCGCATCGACTTGCAGCTATTGCCGGAATATTTGCCGCAACGGGATCAGTACACGATGCTTTCAGCCGAATATATGCGCGACCTGACGCCCAACGGCGGCATTGGGTTCGTTCAGTTGCGCGCTATCCAGAATGATGCGCTGTCGCGTTACAACACCTCGTCTATTGCCGCAGGAATGGAGCATCCGTGGCGCATCGGCGCCTGGGATGTACATGGCACCGGCATGCTGGCTTTCCTTGGTTTGGGCGGCCAGCTTTATCAGAAACAGGGCCAGTTGCAGGCGCGCATTACGCCGCCGCTGTCGTTGCCAAATGATCTGCAGTTCAGCGTGGTGACCGGCGTGACGCATGTGGATTATCCTACCCAACCCAGCTTTAATGCCGACACATGGGAATTGCGCGGCTTGCTGGCTTATCGCAGCAGCAAGGTGCAAGCACAGGCGAGCGTCGGTTATCTGTCGGACCGGGCAGCAGGTGGCAGGCCCGGCGGCGATCGTAATGGCTGGTTTGCGAATGCGCAGGGACGCACGCGCCTCGGCAGTAATCTGCTGGGAGAATTGAGCTGGACGCGCCAGACGTGGACCGGTCAATCGATTTATTCTCCAGGACTGATTGATCAGATCCGGCATCAGGAGACGCAGACAATACGGGGGACGTTGATCATCCCGATCCAGGCGGACCAAACGATTAATATCGAATTGCGCGAAGTAAGGAACAACGAAAATATTTCAATATTTCAATATAATAGCCGCCAGCTTCAAGTGAGCTGGCAATGGCAAAAATTTTAACGAAAGCCCTTTCGTTATTGAATGAGAAATCACTTGGCACGTGCACCTAGAGCGGTTTGCGAACGTGCCTAAGACGGTTTTGTAGGATGGTGTAGAGCGCAGCGAAACCCATCATCTCCGGTATTCATGGCGTTGATGGGTTCGCTGCGCTCTCCTCTTGCGCTGATACGGAAAGCCTAGCACCAGCGTCATTGACGCCACCGGCACCATTTCCGGCGCAGACGCAGGGCTAAACGACGCGCTTTGCGCGATCCCTCTGACGGCTGTAATGGTTGCTTGCCACTATTTAAATAACGCTGAAAGCCGCTTTTTAAACCTTCTCGTGCAGGGATGAAGCGTGCAAGGAAAATGTATGGGTTGGGAATTGATGTTGTTTGTTGCAGGAATGACGGCCATTTCTGCCGGCTGCCTGATGCCGGCACGGTGGCTGCCGCCACTCCCGAATGACAAGCTGTTGCATTTTTTGGCATTTGCCGGGTTGACCCTGCTTGCTATGCGCATTGCACATGGCCGCGCCGAATATGCGGCATGGCTGGTCAGCCTGTTGATTGCTGGCTGGGCGATCGAAGTGCTGCAAAACTGGGTACCGGGGCGACGCTTCTGCTGGCGCGACATGGCCGCCAATGCAGCCGGAGTATCCACTGCGGCCCTATTGTCATGGCTAGTTGCCGGGATATGACATATCGGCATCGCAACCCCCGTTATTGCCTTTTGACAATGGCAACGGCGGCTATAATCTTTTTATCAGAAAGATTTTGAAGCGAAACTTCATGACGTCTACCACTCCCAAACTTGCCGATTCGACTACTGAGTCTTCTGCCGTGTCACAGGCACCGTCCCCTGCCGCCTCCGGGAACAAGATCAATATCAATATCAATATTACGCAGGTTAATCTTCAGATTCACCTCCGCAAACTTCCACTGTTGGCGCATCTGACCGAGGAAGAAATGCTGAAGGTAAAGTCCGAACTGCGTATCCGTCAATATGCGAGGCGTGAGGTCGTTTTGCAAAAAGGGGGGGCGGGCGATAGTCTGCTGTTTCTGTTGTCGGGCCAATTGCAAGTCGTCGATGTGACCGAAGATGGACGTGCTATTGGATTACGTATGTTGAAGGAAGGCGATTTCTTTGGAGAGATCGCTGTCATCAATGGCTCTACGCGTTCAGCGTCAGTGGTGGCACTGAGTCCCGTGCTTGTTGCCTTCCTGCCGAGCGCGACTGCATTGCATCTGTTCTCTCATTCACCGTCGGTGGCGAACCATATGCTGCGGCATCTGGCCGAAAAGGTGCAGCGCGATTCGGAATTCCGGGCTTTGCTGAGTATTCATAACACGTCACGCCGTATCTATAATTTCCTTGATCTGTTCAAGCAGCAGAGGCCGGGAGAACCGGAAGCAGTAGAGAATCTTCCGACCCATCAGGATATTGCAATCATGGTCAATACCAGCCGGGAAACCGTCACCCGCGCGATTTTGATGCTGGTACAACAAGGTATTGTTGAAAAAGATACGCACCGCTTGATCATTCGCAAGCCGCAAGAATTGCAGAAACTGATACAAGGCTCGTCGTGATATAAAAATGGCGTGCCATCCGAACGAAGTAAAGATTCTTCCGTTCCGGTTGAGGTGCGCCGCCTTGCGATGGGTCATTCTATTCGGAATGGCAGCGGCAGCCCTACGCGGCTTTCAGATTCTTCCTACTTCTAAAAATCATTCACTTGCAGTCGCCTTTTGCTAGCGATTACTTGGCATCTGCATATGTGGATCGTGTTCATTCCTGCTATATAATGTGGCGGCGTCAATTTGTATAGAGCCAACATTGACAGCGTGCCGTACACCGTTTTCTTCCTCCCCCAATTCTGATTAATATTTCACGCATACTGTGTCTCTTTTCACCATACGGCCGGAAAAAGTCGATGTCCTTGTTGTAGCAAAACTCCTGCGTGTCGCACCTCACGACTGGCGCAATTTGCCGACTGCGCGCCCGCCGCGAGCGCCATGGCAGCGCCGCTTCGGGCTGAACACCAGCCCACGCAAGAAAGATCTTTGATGGGCAGCATCCGTGTTACCAATCTGGGTAAAGCGTACAAGCAGTATCCGAACCGCTGGTCACGCCTGAGCGAATGGATCGACCCGCTCGGAAGAGCGCGGCATCAGCTGAAATGGGTGCTGCGGGACATTAACTTCCAGGTCGAACCAGGTGAAGCCGTCGGCATCATCGGTCTGAACGGCGCGGGCAAAAGCACGCTGCTCAAACTGATCACCGGCACCGCGCAGAGCACCACAGGCGGCGTTGCCATGAGCGGGCGAGTCGCGGCGATGCTGGAGCTTGGCATGGGCTTTCATCCGGATTTCACGGGGCGGCAAAATGCACTCATGGCAGGTCAATTAATCGGGATTAGTGCAGACGAAATGCGAACGCTGATGCCGCAGGTCGAAGCATTCGCCGAAATCGGCGACTACATCGACCAACCGGTGCGGGTGTATTCGAGCGGCATGCAGATGCGGCTGGCATTTAGCGTTGCCACCGCCAAGCGACCGGATGTGCTGATTGTGGATGAAGCATTGTCCGTTGGCGACGCTTACTTTCAGCACAAGAGCTTTGACCGCATTCGCGCATTCAGCAAGCAAGGCACTACGCTGCTCATCGTCTCGCACGACAAGACAGCGATTCAATCCATATGCAACCGCGCGATACTTCTGGACTCCGGCCGGCTCAGCAAGGAAGGCAAGCCAGAAGAAATCATGGATTTCTACAACGCGATGCTTGCGGAACGGGAAAGCCAGACCGTGCGGCAAGAGATGCGGGCGGATGGCAAGGTTCAGACGATTTCTGGCTCCGGTGAAGCGACCGTGGGCGATATCGCTCTGCTGAATGAAAAAGGCGAACGGGTCGAAGTAGTGGATGTAGGCACTCCGGTCACGCTGGAAGTGAAAGTGACCATTCATGCACCGATACCGCGCCTGGTGCTGGGCTATATGATCAAGGATCGGTTGGGGCAACCGATATACGGCACCAATACCCACTTGAAAGAACTACCCCTTGATGATGTGCAGCCGGGTGAAGGCATTGCCTATCGATTCCGCTTTCCGATTAACCTGGGACCTGGCAGTTATTCTGTCGCGACGGCGCTGGTCAGCAGCGACACCCATCTGGACAATAATTACGAATGGCGCGACCTGGCATTGGTGTTCAATGTAATGAACATGAGCCACCCGCATTTTGAGGGTTCTGCCTGGTTGGATCCCACCATTGAAATTGAACGCAAATGACCTTTATTTCCTACGCCCAGAATTTTGAAGACATCATGCTCTGGCGTGCGCTGAAGCATGTGGAAAAGGGTTTCTATATCGACGTGGGCGCCAACGATCCAGTTGTGGATTCGGTGACGCACGCCTTCTATGAGCGAGGCTGGCGCGGCATCAACATCGAGCCGATGCGTCAGTATTACGCGCAGCTTTGCGCTCAAAGGCCGGAAGATATCAATTTGCCGGTGGCAGCAGGCGATGTTCCCGGCAATCTGCCTTTTTTTGACATTCCTGACACGGGCTTATCGACCATCGATGCGGCGATCGCGGAAAAGCATAAGGCAGAGGGTGGGAAAGTGCTGCGGCAGGATATCGAAGTCTGCACTTTAGCCGACATCTGCGAGCAGCATGCCCGAGGCCCAATCCATTTTCTCAAAATTGATGTAGAGGGATTCGAGGAACACGTCATTCGCGGAATGGATTTTCAACATTGGCGACCATGGATTCTGGTCGTGGAAGCGACTCGGCCTCGAACCCAGATCACCACGCATCATCAATGGGAAAATCTTGTTCTGGGCAATGGATATCAGTTCGCGTACTTTGATGGACTTAATCATTATTACATCGCGAATGAGCATGCGGATCTGCTGCAGTTTTTCAAGGCGCCGCCGAATTTCTTCGATGATTTCCGCTTGCGTCCCGGCCACTACTATAGTTACCCGCTGACAGAATTTGAAACACGCACACAGCAGGCAGAAGCGCGCGCCTGGAACGCGGAAGCGCAAGCGCAGCATGCCATAACGCAGGCTGCTCAGATCGAAGAAAAAGCGCGGGAAGCCAAAGCTGAAGCTAATCGCATCGCCATCGAACTGGCGGCGGTATATGCAAGCACATCATGGCGGCTTACGCGCCCTGTGCGCGCCGTCAAATCGATGCTCCGGCATCCGGTGCGAGTTGCTCGTAAATTGCTTGCTCTGACTCCTTCCCCCAAGGCGCTAGTCAAGAAAATCCTCGGAAAAATTCTGCGCTGGACGCTCGCACAACGACGTTTGCGGACCTTCGCTCTACGCTCTTTGTCCCGATTCCCTGCTCTCGATGCCAGAGTGCGCACGCTGGTGTTTCGCCTGAGGTCGCCGTCATCGACAGAGAGCGCCAGCATGTTGGTACCGGAAAACTTGAAGAACCTGCCCGAATCGGCACGCAAGATATACGCGGATCTTCAGCGCGCAATCGCGAAACAGAATTAACAATCCTATGCGAATTTTACTTGACCTACAGGCGTGCCAGGCAACCAACCGTCAGCGCGGCATCGGCCGTTACTCGATGTCGCTCGGCCAGGCGATGGCTCGACACGCAGGCGGACATGACCTCAGGATCATGCTCAACAGCCGCTTTCCCGAGACGATCGAACCGATCCGGCGGGCGTTCGACAATTTGGTGGCACAAAAAAACATCGTTGTTTTCGATGCGCCGGCGCTAATCGCAGAACATGATTCGTCCAGCACCTGGCGCTGCCGTGCAGCCGAGCGGGTGCGTGAAACTTTCATCGGCCGATTTGCACCGGATATCGTGCACGTATCCAGTATCTTTGAAGGATTTGCGGATGACGCGGTGACGTCGATCGGACATCTGGATGAGCGGTTCGATACCGCCGTTACGCTGTACGATCTGATTCCGCTCATGCGCAAGGACATTTATCTTGCCGATCCGCGGGTGCGTGATTGGTATTACCGCAAGCTTCAGTCACTGAAGAATGCCGAGTTGTTGCTGGCCATCTCCGACCATTCACGCAATGAAGCGGTCGCCGCGCTGCAGTTGCCGGAGAGCCGGGTAATCAACATTTCTTCTGCAGTAGACGACATGTTCCGGCCGCACCCTCTGTCGACGGAGGAAACAATCCGTCTTAAAAGCCAGTACGGACTTTCGAAACCCTTCCTGATGTATACGGGTGGCATCGATCCTCGCAAGAATATCGAAGGATTAATCCAGGCATTTGCGCTGCTGCCGGGCGCAATCAGAACGCAATACCAGCTTGCCATTATTTGCAAGATTACCGACAGCGACCGCCGGCGCTTGACATCGCTGGCTTCGCAATTCGGCTTGGCGAATGATGAGGTCGCCTACACAGGGTTCGTGACGGATGAAGATTTGATTGCGCTGTACAAGCTTTGCACCTTGTTCGTATTTCCTTCATTGCACGAAGGCTTTGGCTTGCCTGCGCTTGAGGCGATGTCTTGCGGCGCGCCAGTCATCGGGTCCAACGCCAGCAGCATTCCCGAGGTAATCGGGCGTGCGGATGCATTATTCGATCCGACAGATATTCCAGCGATGTCGACAAAAATCGGACAAGCCTTAAGCGACGACGGCTTTCGTGTTTCGTTGCGAGAGCATGGCCTGCGGCAATCCCGCCTGTTTTCATGGGATGCCAGCGCAAAGCGGGCGCTGGAAGCATTCGAACATTTGCATGAAGGCAAACAGCAGAGCGGCCTCGTGCAAACTACGGTGCGCCAGCCTCGCCCTCGACTGGCCTACATCTCTCCGCTGCCGCCCGAGAAATCCGGTATCGCCGACTATAGCGCGGAACTTCTGCCGGAGCTGGCGCGCTACTATGACATTGATGTGGTGGTGGAACAGAATGCCATTTCCGATCATGTCGTCGCGGCCAATTTTCCGATACGTTCGGCGGCTTGGTTCGAGGCGCACGCGGATCAGTACGATCGCATTATTTACCACTTCGGCAACTCGAATTTTCACCAACACATGTTCGGGCTGTTATCGCGCCATGCAGGCATCGTGGTTCTGCACGATTTTTTCCTGAGCGGCATCGTTAATTATCTCGACCGCACCGGTTATCTTGCCGGCGCCTACCCTCTTGCACTTTATCAGTCGCACGGATATCGCGCACTGGTTGAAGAGCAACAAGATGGGCGGGAAGCTTCGTTCTGGAAATACCCTTGCAACAAAGCGGTACTGGACCAAGCGACGGGGGTGATAGTCCACTCGCAGTTTTCCATGCAACTGGCCGACACCTGGTATGGACCGGGAAGCGCGCAAGACTGGCAATCCATTCCATTGCTAAGAGCTATTCCGTCGTCGACCACAGACCGGCAACAGGCCCGGCAAGCAGTGGGGCTAAAGGAGGCGAACTTTGCGGTTTGCAGTTTCGGCATGCTGGGCCCCACCAAACTCAATAATCACCTGCTCGATGCGTGGCTCGCCTCGCCGCTCGCGCACGACGAACGGTGCCATCTGATCTTTGTCGGAGAAAATAGTCCGGGTTCCTTCGGCGATGAATTATTGAGCCGCATAGCGAAGAGCGGCTGTAGCAAACGAATTAAAATCACCGGGTTCGTTTCGCCCGAAACATATCGTGCTTATCTGGCATCAGCCGACGTAGCCGTACAGTTGCGATCCCGCTCGCGAGGCGAAACATCCGCATCCATTCTGGACTGCCTTTCCTATGGTATTCCGACGATTATCAATGCAAACGGCTCGGCAGTAGAATTGCCGCAACAGACACTGATCAAACTCCAAGATGCGTTCGCCCAGCAGGAGTTGAGCCAAGCGCTTAAGCTATTATGGACCGATGCAGAGTTGCGCGACAACCTGTCGCACCAAGCTGTCGAGTATGTACGATCGGCCCACCACCCGGCACGTGTCGGCGAAGCGTATCGCGACGCCATCGAGCGTTTTTCGACCGAGAGTGCCAGTGCGCGTTACCAGCGTGTGGTCCGCTCCTTGGTGGCCATTGCCCCTCCCACGAGACCGACGGAGCGGGACCTGCTCGCAACAGCCACCAGTCTTGCCGCCAATGAGCCAAGCAAGATGCCGCGCCAGCTTCTGGTCGATGTGTCCGAATTGGTGCAACGCGATGCCAAGTCAGGAATTCAGCGGGTTGTCCGCAACGTACTTCATGTCATGCTCAATGCGCCGCTCGAAGGATACCGGATCGAACCGGTGTACGACGCCGGCGGCCATTATGTCTATGCACGGCAATTTACCCTGGATTTTCTTGGCATATCGAATGTAGCACTTGAGGATGCGCCGATCCAAGTCCACGCCGATGATATATTTCTTGGGCTGGATCTATTGCCGGACGGCGTACCCCGAAACCGGCCTCTGTTCGTTGATTTCAAAAATCGCGGCGTGAAGATTTTCTTTGTCGTATTCGACCTGTTGCCGTTACTGCGTCCAGACGTATTTGTCTATGGCGCCCAGCCCGGATTCTTGCGCTGGCTCGATACGGTGGTTACGGTTTCCGATGGTGTCGTGTGCATTTCGCGCGCGGTGGCTGACGAGCTTCTAAGCTGGATGGAAGAAGCGCAGCCGAAACGCATCTCCCCTCTCAAGGTCGGTTATTTTCATCTGGGCGCTGATATCGCAACGAGTGCCCCGACACTGGACCTGGCAAAAGATACATACAGCATTCTTCAGCAGGTACTGGCGCGCCCCAGCCTGCTGATGGTAGGCACGCTGGAACCGCGCAAGGGACATGCACAGGCATTGGCCGCGTTCGAAATCTTGTGGGATCAAGGAATAGAGGTCAACCTTGTTATTGTCGGCAAGCACGGCTGGATGGTTGAACCATTCGTGGCAAAGCTGAAGAAACATCCACAAGCCGCCAAACGCCTGTTCTGGCTTGAAGGCGCCAGTGATGCCACGCTGCTGAAACTGTATGAGACTTCGTCAGCCCTGCTGACAGCATCGGAAGGCGAAGGATTTGGCCTGCCGCTGATCGAGGCGGCTCAGCATAAGCTGCCGATTATCGCGCGCGATCTACCCGTGTTTCGGGAGGTGGCTGGCGAACATGCATTCTATTTTGAGGGCACGACTGCCGAAGCGTTGGCTGAGGCATTGCGTCAATGGTTCGCCCTCTATGCCGATCGTCGGCACCCAACATCGAAAGGGCTGCGTTGGCTCACTTGGGCGGAAAGCACGCAACAGTTATTGAACACAATTATGCATCATGACTGGTATCGCACAGTGCCTGCACCGTAGACTGCTTGAATAGGGCACAAGCACATTCAACACTTTACAGGCTACATGTCAGGATAGCGTGCCGTCGGCTGACGCCTGGCCTACTTGGCAAAGCAAGGGCATCTTGCTGGTAGCGGAGGTAATGGTGGCTGACAGCGCCTATATCGGCCGCTTTGCGCCTCCCGGTCTGCTGCACGCGGGGTCACTGGCCGCAGAACGACTGCTTCAAGTGATCGGCTTGACGAAATAGTAGGATGGAGTAGAGCGTAGTAGAATCCATCATCGACCTCATTCGCATTACCCGCGGGTTTCGCTGCGCTCTATCCACGCTACATCCACCGAAATTGCTGATCCCGTTGCCAAGTGAACCACTAGAACGAATTGCCAACGACCCGCCCCGCGCACCCTTGTACATTGATTCATGCGATACATCCACAGGTATGCCAATCCCTGTGGATTTTCGATTTGTGTTTGCTTATTTCTTAAACCGTGCAGCAGTCTCCGCCACCCGCTTGCCAAACAACCTGGCAGTCTCCAGATCCCCCGGCAACGGCCCCTCTTCCGGCGAAGAATCCGACGGGCTTTGCGCCATCAATCCGGCAAATGAACCAAGATAGTTGATGTCGTTGCGCTGTGCCGCCTTCGCATTCGACGGCATCATGCCAGTGCCGACCCACACCATGCTGTGCTGCATGCCAAGCGTGATCATGTAATGCAAGGTCGACAGCTTGTCGCCATTCATCGTGGCCGAATTGGTGAAGCCAGCGGCGATCTTGTCTTTCCATGCCTGCGAAAACCACTGCTTGGACGACGCGTCGGCAAATTTCTTGAACTGCCACGACACTGTGCCCATGTAGGTCGGCGAGCCGAAAATGATAGCGTCGGCGGCGTTAAGCGAAGCCCATGCGGCTTCCGAAATATTGCCTTCTGCATCAATTGCGATCAACTCCGCATTGCTGTCGGCAGCCAATGCGCCGACATGGACTGCTTCCGCCTGTTTTTTGGTGTGGCCGTAGCCGGAGTGGTAGACGACAGCAACTTTGGTCATGATTTTTCCTTTTGTTGAAACATGGTGAGGTAGAGAAGCTAGCACATGCCAGCGTCCGTGTTACGGCAGTACTGCAATGCAAACCGCTCTTTGAACAATCAAGGCAAGTCGAACAGCAGCACTTCCGCCTGCCGTCCCTGCGTCAATTCGATCTGCGCTTCATCGACGGCCTTTAGCGCATCGCCCGCTTTCAGCGCAGCGCCATTGACGCGCATTTCGCCTTGCGCGACATGCACATACACGCGGCGCCCTTGCGGTATCGCGATGCTGGCTTGTTCGTCGCCATCGAACAAGCCGACATACACATTCGCATCCTGATGCACCATCACGGAACCGTCGCGTCCGTCGGGACTGGCGATCAGGCGCAATTGTCCGCGCTTTTCCTGCGTGCTGAAATGCTTCTCTTCATAACCCGGTGAAATACCGCGCACATTCGGCTCGATCCAGATTTGCAATAAATGCGTTTGCTTGCCTTGCGCATGATTGAATTCGGAATGTTTCACGCCCGTGCCGGCGCTCATGCGCTGCACGTCGCCGGGACGAATCACGCTGCCGTTGCCCATGCTGTCCTTGTGCGCAAGTTCGCCGTCAAGCACATAAGTGATGATTTCCATGTCGCGATGACCATGCATGCCGAAACCGGAACCGGCCTCGATATAGTCGTCGTTGATTACACGCAATGGACCGAATCCCATGTGTTGGGGGTCGTAATAGTCGGCAAATGAAAAGCTGTGATAAGAGTCGAGCCAACCATGGTTGGCATGGCCGCGTTCTTCACTTTTGCGTAGCGCAATCATCTCATTGCTCCTTTACATGCAAATTTACTGTCCATTTGATTCACTATAAACGGTCGCCGATATTTAAAAAAGATGATAAATTCCGACGAATCATTCAATTATTTTGAATAACTTTCCTGCCAATGAACCTGACCCTGGAAGCGCTGCGCATTCTCGATGCCATCGACCGCAAAGGCAGCTTCGCCGCCGCTGCGGTGGAGCTGGATCGGGTGCCGTCCGCGTTGACCTATAGCGTACGCAAACTGGAAGAAGATCTGGATGTGCTGCTGTTCGACCGCGGCGGCCATCGGGCAAAGCTGACCGTGGCGGGACAGGAATTACTGATCGAAGGACGGCATCTACTGCGCGCCGCCGGCGAGCTGGAACAACGCGTCAAGCGCGCCGCGACCGGCTGGGAAGTCGAATTGCGCATCGTGATGGATGGCGTGATTCCGTTCGACAGAATGCAGCCCCTGATTGCCGCGTTTGACCAGGAACGCTCCGGCACGCGCCTGCGGTTTTCGACTGAAGTATTGTCCGGCGTATGGGAAGCGCTGACGACCGGACGCGCCGATCTGGCGATCGGCGCTGCGTTCGACGGGCCCGACCTGATCCGGATGAGCGGCGGATTCCAGACCCGGCCATTGGGTCAGATCGATTGGGTATTCGCGGTCGCGCCGTCGCATCCGCTCGCGTCGGCGCCGGAGCCGCTATCGGCCGGCTTGCTCCAGCAGTATCGCGCGGTGGCGGTCGGCGATACCGGCCGGATATTGCCGGGCATTACCGCCGGTTTGCTGACGGGACAGGAAACCCTGACCGTGCCATCGGTCGCCGCCAAGCTGAGTGCCCAGCTGGCAGGTCTGGGCTGCGGCCATTTGCCGCGCGCATTGGCGGCACCCTATCTGGCATCCGGTGCATTGATTGAAAAGCGCTCGACGGAAGCCCGGCCGCAAGGAGGCACGCATATCGCATGGAGCACCAAAACGCGCGGCAAGTCATTGAAATGGTTTATCAACCGTCTGATTGAGCCTGCCACGCAACGCATGCTGCTGGGAGAATAATCATATGATTACGCCTGCTTACATCGGCCGCTTCGCGCCCTCGCCGACCGGTCCCCTGCACGCAGGATCGCTGGTGGCGGCCATGGCGAGTTATCTGGATGCGAAAGCGCATCGCGGACATTGGCTGGTGCGTATCGAAGACATCGACGAGGCACGGACGGTGCCGGGGTCCGCTGAATTAATCCTGCAAACACTGCGCGCACTGGGCATGCAATGGGACGGCGACGTGGTATCGCAATGTACGCGCAAGTCCTTGTATGCTGCGGCGTTCGCCCGCCTGGCGGCAAGCACGTATGCATGCGGCTGTTCGCGGCGCGAGATTGCGGATTCGCGCATCGGCGTCGCGGCCGACGGCAGTGCGGTATATCCAGGCACTTGCCGCAATGGATTGGCTGCCGGCAAGGCCGCGCGCGCATTCCGGGTATGCGTGCCGGACGCGGGGGAATCCGGCGAATGCATCACGTTTGAAGATCGCTGGTTGGGGCCGGTGTCGCAACATTTGGCGACCGACGCGGGAGACTTTGTGTTGAAGCGGGCGGATGGCTTTTGGGCGTATCAGCTGGCGGTCGTGGTGGACGACGCCGAGCAGGGTGTGACGCATGTGGTGCGCGGTGCGGATTTGCTCGATTCGACGCCGCGCCAGATTTATTTGCAACGCCTGCTTGGTTTACGTACACCGCACTATCTGCATGTGCCGGTGGTAACCAATGCGAGCGGCGAGAAATTATCGAAGCAGACCGAGGCGCGGGCGCTGGACTTGGCGCAGCCGCTGTCACTGTTGATCGCTGCGGCGCAATTCCTTGGCTTGTGCGTCGACGGTGCGCAATCGATTGACGAGTTTTGGCGGCAGGCGATCGCGGCGTGGGCAGCACGATTCGCGCTGCCGGCGTGCACCTGATTTTTCAGCGCTTGGGTGTACCGCCAAGAAGCGCGGCCTTTTTTTGCGGCTTCGCCGTGGATGATTTGGCTGTAATTTCATTATTGTCCGGATTGGACGGGGTGGGCGCGGCAGGCTCGTAAGGCTTGAGGAACCAGGGGTCGATCTTTTCCTTGCGCGAAGCCGGTGCATAAGCA
Organism: uncultured Oxalobacteraceae bacterium; assembly: GCA_946478765.1. The sequence goes on from CAMLDH010000057.1 coordinate 14,622, forward strand.
CTGCGTGCATGTGGCGCGCTGCGATTCTGCGCAGCGCCGACACGCGGCTCGCGGTCTTCAGTGCGGCGGCGGCGTTCGCTGCTGGCGCCACCGGATTGCGGTACAAAGCCAATGAGTTGCGCTGGAACGAATTTGTACTTGATCATCTTTTCGATATCGACCAGCAAACGCGCATCTTTGTCGGTAAACAGCGAAATCGCATCGCCCGACGCGCCGGCACGGCCGGTACGGCCGATACGGTGCACATAGTCTTCGGCGTTGTACGGCAAATCGAAATTGATTACACATGGCAGCTCGGCGATATCCAGGCCGCGCGCTGCAACGTCGGTTGCCACCAGCACTTCGATCTCGCCGCGCTTGAACGCCTCCAATGCGGCCATGCGCTCGGCTTGCGATTTGTCACCATGAATCGCTGACGCCTTGACGCCTTCCGTTTCCAGATGGCGCGACAGACGCGATGCGCCGATCTTGGTATTGGAAAACACGATTACCTGTTTCAGGCCGCGCTCGCGGATGATATAAGCGACCGCATCGCGCTTCGCCTCCTCGTCGACCTTGTAGACGATTTGCGTGACGTTGTCGGCCGTCGCATTGCTGCGCGCGACTTCGATCGTGATCGGATCGGTCAGGAAACTGTTCGCCAGCTTTTTGATCTCGGTGGAAAATGTCGCGGAGAACATCAGGTTTTGCCGTTCCTTCGGCAGCAAATTGATGATGCGCTGCAAGTCGGGCAAGAAGCCCATGTCGAGCATGCGGTCCGCCTCATCCATCACGAAAATTTCGGTCTGCGACAGGTTCAGCGTTTTTTGCTGGACATGGTCGAGCAAGCGTCCCGGCGTCGCAATTACGATCTCGACGCCGGCGCGCAACGCAGCCGTTTGCGGCGCCATGTCCATACCACCGAATACGACGGTAGAGCGCAGCGGTGTATGGCGCGAATAGGCTTTCACGTTGTCCGCAACTTGATCGGCCAACTCGCGTGTCGGCGTCAAGATCAGCGCGCGCACCGGATGGCGTGCCGGCGATGCGCTGTGACTCGCTTTCGCCAACAGTTTCTGAATGATCGGCAATGCAAACCCGGCCGTCTTGCCGGTACCGGTCTGGGCGGCCCCCATCACATCATTGCCTTGCAAGATAATCGGAATTGCCTCGGCCTGGATCGGCGTCGGATGGACATAGCCTTGATCGGTAAGCGCGCGCAAAATTTCGGCAGAAAGCCCGAAGTCTTGAAAACGAACGGCTGGCGCGGGGTTTTGCATGGGTACTGGTTGGATCTCGGACATAAGGTATTGGGTAGGTCTGCCGTCAATCGGATACGGCATCAGCGGGCTCTAGAAGATAACTCTTTATTATACGCTTCAACCACATATGTCGCTAAATATCAAGACCCTGCGGGGTGCATTCGTAAGTGGTATCAACCGCCCCGATTGAATTATGGCAAAGGGGCG
>CAMLDH010000058.1 GCA_946478765.1 uncultured Oxalobacteraceae bacterium
CGCTCGACGGCGGCACGGGGGCCGACAACATCTATGGCGGCGACGGCGACGACAGTGTGCGAGGTGGCGCGGACAATGATTACGTTTATGGCGAGAATGGAGCAGACACGCTGGATGGCGGCAGCGGCAATGACATTCTTTCCGGCGGCATGGGCAGCGATACCTATTTGTTCGGCAAGGGCGACGGTCAGGACACGATCAGCTCGACCAGCGATGCCACGGCGGGCAAGCTCGACACCCTGCAGTTCAAGGCCGGCGTGCTGGCCAGCGAAGTGGCGCTGGGCACCTCGGGTGCGGCTCTGATCATCAAGATCAACGGCACCGCCGACCAGCTCACGGTGCAGGACTTCCTGTACCAGGACAACCCGGCCAATGCCTGGAACCCGCTGCAGCAGATCAAGTTCGCCGACGGCACGACCTGGAGTCTGGCCGATATCCAGAGCAAGCTTTACGCGGGCACGGACAGCGCCGAGACGATTAACGGCACGCTCAATGCCGACACCATCAATGGCCTGGGCGGCGCGGATTCCCTGTACGGCAAGGCGGGCAACGACACGCTCGACGGCGGCACGGGGGCCGACAACATCTATGGCGGCGACGGCGACGACAGCGTGCGCGGTAGCGCGGACAATGACTACGTCTACGGCGAGAATGGAGCCGACACGCTCGACGGCGGCAGCGGCAACGACATCCTTTCCGGCGGCATGGGCAGCGATACCTATTTGTTCGGCAAGGGCGACGGCCAGGACACGATCAGCTCGACCAGCGATGCCACGGCAGGCAAGCTCGACACCCTGCAGTTCAAGGCCGGCGTGCTGGCCAGTGAAGTGGCGCTGGGCACCTCGGGTGCATCGCTGGTCATCAAGATCAACGGCACCGCCGACCAGCTCACGGTGCAGGACTTCCTGTACCAAGACAACCCGGCCAATGCCTGGAACCCGCTGCAGCAGATCAAGTTCGCCGACGGTACGACCTGGAATCTGGCCGATATCCAGAGCAAGCTCTACGCGGGCACGGACAGCGCCGAGACGATTAACGGCACGCTCAATGCCGACATCATTAACGGCGGGGCGGGTAACGATATCTTGTACGGTCGCAATGGCAACGACGCCCTCTTTGGCGGAGATGGCGCCGACATACTCTATGGAGAGAACGGCAACGATATCATGCAAGGTGGCGCAGGAATCGATACGCTTAGTGACACTGTCGGCAACAATTTGTTTGATGGCGGCGCTGATAACGACACGATCACCGGTGGCGCTGGCAATGAGTTCTTTGCCGGCGGTACAGGAAATGATGGGTTAACTACCGGAGCGGGCGCGGATGTGATCGCCTTTAACCGTGGCGACGGGCAGGACGTGGTTAATGCCAGCACGGGCAAGGACAACACGCTTTCACTTGGGAAGGGAATATTGTATGCCGACCTTTTGTTCAAGAAAAATGTCAATGATCTGATTCTCGTGACGGGCGCCAGCGAGCAAGTCACCTTCAAGGATTGGTACCTCAATGTGAATAACCATAGCGTAGCGAACCTGCAAATGGTGATCGAGGGCACAACCGATTATGATTCGGCATCGGCCAGTGCAATCAATAACAAGAAGGTCGAGCAATTCAACTTCGATGGTCTGGCCACCGCATTTGATCAGGCGCGGACGGCGAACCCGGCGCTGACCAGTTGGGCGCTGTCGTCATCGCTGTTGAATTTTTATCTCAGCAGCAGCGACACGGCGGCCATCGGCGGCGATCTGGCGTATCAGTATGCGAAGAACGGCAGCCTGTCGAATATCTCGATGACGCCTGCGCAGGCTTTGCTGGCGAGTACGCAATTCGGTACTGCCAATCAGAACTTGCAGGCGGCAAGTGCATTGCAGGATTCGTCGCCCAAACTGATGTAATGTCTTGAAGTTCAAAACTATCCCTCTGAATTGGCTATTCAGAGGGATAGCGGTTATACGAATTTCTGAACATGTCGAACAATTTCCGGTCCGCCATTCACTTCCTGACCGGGCGCTGTCGCAATCGAATGCCGCAATGCCCCCGGCAGATGAATGGGGTCAAAGAGTCAAATATTGCAATTTATAAAGCATCATGGAAACGCCTTTGTCGAATATAAAGGCTTATCTATGAATGCCTATTATTTCAGCAATAGAGCGCCACATGGTGATTGGCAAGCATCCCGTTGATGCCACACATGAATCGCCGCGTCAGGATGCAGGGGGGATATCCGCGCATGCGATAATTGGCAAGCTCGCATTGCCCAAGTTATATCATCCCGTTTGCGCCCTCCTCCCCATGAAAATTCTCGAATACATCGGCCTCGACACGTCGGGCGTCAAGACCGCTTACCGCAAGGTGACCGAGGCCATCGCTCGCGACGACTTCCGCGCCGCGCAGGTCAAGAAACTTACTAACCTGACCCACGGCAAGTTCTACCGGGCCAAGCTCGACGGCGCCGACCGGCTGCTGTTTTCTCTGGTGCGCCATGACAATGAGGTGTGCGCGCTGATGCTGGAAGTCATCGCGCATCACGACTACGACAAGTCGCGTTTCCTGCGCGGTGCGGCGATTGACGAATCCCGGATTCCCGATGGCGATGTCGCCGAAGCCATGCAGGATGCGCAGCCGGTGCGCTATCTGCATCCCGAACGTTGCGCCATCCACCTGCTCGACAAACCGATTTCGTTTGACGATGCGCAGGAGGCGATCTATCGCCAGCCGCCGCCGCTGATCGTGGTCGGCAGCGCCGGCAGCGGCAAGACCGCGCTGACGCTGGAGAAAATGAAGCATGCGGAAGGCGAGGTGCTGTACGTCACTCATTCCGCCTACCTCGCCCAGAATGCCCGCGACCTCTACTATGCGAATGGTTTCGAACACCCGGGACAGGAAGCCGTGTTTCTGTCCTACCGCGAGTTCGTCGAGTCCATTCGCGTGCCGCCGGGACGGGAAGCGCTGTGGCGCGACTTCAGCGGCTGGTTCACGCGGGTGCGGCAGGCGTTCAAGGGCATCGACGGCCACCAGGCGTTCGAGGAAATTCGCGGCGTCATCACCGCCGACGCCGCTGGCGTACTGTCGCGCGACGCCTATCGGGCACTTGGCGTGCGGCAGTCGATTTTTTACGGCGATGAGCGCGAATTGCTTTACGACCTGTTTGAAAAATACTGCGCCTGGCTTGCCGAGTCCAGGCTGTTCGACCTCAACCTCATCGCTTGCGAATGGCAGGCACTGGCCGCGCCGCGCTATGACTTCGTGGTCATCGATGAAGTGCAGGACATCACGAGCGTCCAGTTGGCGCTGGTGCTCAAAACGCTGAAGAAGCCCGGCCATTTCTTGCTATGCGGGGATTCGAACCAGATCGTGCACCCGAATTTTTTCTCATGGGGGCAAGTCAAGAGTTTGTTCTGGCGCGATCCGCAATTGGCGCAACAGCAAGAACTGCGGGTGCTCACCGCCAACTTCCGCAATGGAACGGAAGCGACTCGCGTGGCCAACCAGTTACTCAAAATCAAGCAGCGCCGCTTCGGCTCCATCGACCGCGAGAGCAATTTCCTGGTGCAGGCGGTCGGCGGCGCCGCCGGACAAGTGGCATTGGTGCCGGACAAGGACAGCGTCAAGAAGGAGCTCGACCAGAAGATTCGCCAGTCGACCCGCTTTGCCGTACTGGTCATGCGCGACGAGGACAAGGCCGAGGCACGCAAACACTTCGGCACGCCGCTCTTGTTCTCGATCCATGAAGCCAAGGGGCTGGAATACGACAACATCGTGCTGTACCGCTTCGTGTCCGATCACCGCGCGCAATTCGCCGAGATCGTCGAGGGGGTCGGCAAACAGGAACTCGCCACCGAGACACTCGACTATCGCCGCGCGAAGGACAAGAGCGACAAGTCGATGGAGGTCTACAAGTTTTTCGTCAACGCGCTGTATGTCGCGCTTACGCGTGCGGTCGAGAACCTGTACCTCGTGGAATCCGACACCGCGCATCCCCTCTTCGATCTGCTCGATCTGTCTGTGACCGGACAAATGAAGGTGGACGCCAAACAATCGACTCTGGAAGATTGGCAGAAGGAAGCGCGCAAGCTGGAACTGCAAGGCAAGCAGGAACAGGCCGCGGCAATTCGCCGCGATATTCTCAGGCAGACGCCCGTACCGTGGCCGGTATTCGACGATGCAAAGACCACGGAACTGCTGGTCAAGGTGTTTCGTGAACAGGCGCCCGGCAACAAGCAGCGCCAGCAACTGTATGAAATCGCAGCCTGTTTTGATGAACCGGTGCTGGCCGCGTGGCTGGTGCAGGAAGCGAAATTCGACATGGCCAAGAACTTCCGCCAGCAGCGCGCGACGCTGGGCCGCAAGAGCTACACGCCTTACTTTGCCAATCACTTCAAGGAGCTCCTGCGCCAGTGCGACCAGCACGGCATCGAACATCGGCTGCCGATGAACCAGACGCCGCTGATGGCGGCGGCCGCTGCCGGCAATGTGCCGCTGGTCGAAGCGCTTCTGGAGCGCGGCGCCGATCGCGAGGCGGTTGATCACTATGGCGGCAATGCGCTGCACTGGGCCATGCGTGAAGCCTTCCGCGACGAGAAGTTTGCGCGCGGCCCGTTCGCCGCGCTCTATGAGTTGCTGGCGCCGGCCAGCATCGACGTCAACACTGGCGAACGCTTGGTGCGCATCGACCGGCATCTGTCGGAGTATTTCCTGTTCCAGACGCTGTGGGTGCTGTTCAAGTCGCGCTTCACGGAGAAACAACGGCGCCCCTACGCCGCATTCGAGACGCATGCCATTCTGGAAGCGTGGCAGCATCTTCCCGCCAATGTCGTCAAGCCGGAACGCAACAAACGCCAGCATCTTTCCGGCGTACTGGCGCGCAACGAGGTGGAGCGCGATTACGCCTACAACCGGGCGCTGTTCATGCGCGTCGCGCAGGGCTGGTACCAGTTCAACCCGCGCCTGTCAGTGCGCCGCAAGACGCAAGATGGCGAGGCATGGGTGCCGATCTACCAGGCGCTGAATCTGGCGTTCATCGGCGAGTTCGCCTGGGATGTCGTGTGGCAGCGCGTCGATGCCTATCTGGAGATGGCGGGCCTGCCAAAACGCGGCACACCGATCGCCGGCGAACGCGCCGTCGCACGCTGGCAAGCGGCCGATCGTGAGCAGGAACAACGCGAAGCCGAGACGCACGCCGCCCTGGAACGGTGGCACGCAGAGCACATCGCGGCACAACAACGCAAACAGCAGGCGGCGCCCAAGTGGGGCACACCCGAGGCGCAGCCGCGCGAGATCGAACGCATGCGAAAGGAAATCGCAAACCGGAAGAAGTGAGCTTCCCCCGAAATGCCGTCTGTCACATCACTTGCAGTCCAAGCGCTGCCGCAATCGAACGCCGCGCCGCCTCAGCCAGGTCTCTGCGATGGGCGCCGGCGGTTTCGATCGCCGGCAACAAAATCAATTGCGCAGTGATATGCCGGGCGCGTGAAATGGCAATCACGCTTTGCACAAAACTCATGTCGCCGATGAAATCGGCTGCCGCATGCAATTTTCCCTGCGCATCCACATAACGTAATGCATACGGCTGCACCGGCACATCCGCGTCTATCGCCGCCTCAAACAGATTCGCATGAAAAGGCAGTATCGTGCCCTGCGCTGCGGTCGTCCCTTCCGGGAAAAATGCCACATGTTCGCCGGCGTGGATACTTGCCACCACGCCTTCGAAAATTCTGCGTACGTCGCGCAGCTTGCCGCGTGCGATGAAAATCGTCCCGGCCTGCGCCACCAGCCAGCCGATCAGCGGCCAATCGCGGATGTCGGATTTCGCGACGAAGCGGCACGGATGCAAGGAATTGATGACGAAAATGTCGAGCCAGGACACATGGTTGGCGACGATCAGGGCCTTGGGCGCGGGTTGCGCACCGGCATCATGCCGGATCTCGACCTGCACCCCGCACATGGCGATCAATTGCATCGACCAGCGCTTGATGTGCCGTTCGCGGCCGGCCGCTTCGATCCACGGAAAAACCACCGTACAGATGAAGAGTCCGACCAACAGATGAACGGATACGCGGAGCAAGCGATACGCGAGCATGGCTAAACGATCCTGGCCGGAGGTATTCGGATGATGCGCGTTATCGCATGAAAGCGACATGACCGGCAACGATGGTCGCCTGCACCTGCCCGCTCAGCTCGTAGCCGAGGAAGGGCGTATGTTTGCCCTGGCTGGCCAGCGCCTTGGCTTCCACTTTCCAGCGCATTGCGCGATCGAACAGACAGAGATCGGCCGCGCTGCCCACGGCTAACTGGCCTGATGCCAGGCCTGCCACACGCGCCGCATCCGCAGTTACTTTTGCAATCGCGCGGCTCACTGCCTGCGGCGCTCCGTCGCCGCATTCATCGGCCCATTTCAATGCCAGCGACAACAGCAATTCCAGACCGGTGGCGCCGGGCGACGCTTCGCCGAACGGCAGCAACTTTTCATCGTCGTCGACCGGCGCATGGTCGGAACAGATCGCATCGATCGTGCCGTCGCTCAATGCCTGCCGAATCGCATCGCGGTCGCGCTGCGCGCGGAACGGCGGATTCACGCGCGCATTGGAATCGAAGAAGCCGATATCGACCTCGGTCATATGGATGTAATGCGCGCCGACGTCGCACGTGATCGGCAGCCCTTCCTTCTTCGCAGCGCGCACCAGCTCCAGACCGGCCGCCGATGACATGCGGCATAGATGCACGCGCGCACCGGACGCGCGCACCAGTTCGAAGATCGTATGCAACGCAATGGTCTCGGCCATCACCGGCACGCCCGACAAACCGAGCCGCGATGCGATCGGACCGCTATGCGCGATACCGCTGCGGCCCAGATGCGGGTCCTGCGGACGCAACCAGACCGCGTAACCGAAGGTCTTGGCATATTGCATCGCGCGCAGCAAGACGGTGGTGTCGAGGATTGGTTCGTCTGCCTGTGAGAAACCGATGCAACCGGCTTCGGTCAACTCCGCCATTTCGGTCAGCGCTGCGCCTTTCAAACCGACCGTCAATGCGCCCAACGGAAAAACATGCGCCTGATTCAGCGTCTTGGCGCGGTGCTTGAGCATCTCGACCAGACCCGGCTCATCGAGCACCGGATCGGTGTCGGGCGGGCAGACCAGACTGGTGACGCCGCCCTGCATCGCTGCTTGCAGTTCGGATTCCAGCGTCGCCTTGTATTCGTAGCCGGGCTCGCGCAAACGCGCACTCAAGTCGACCAGTCCCGGAATGACGGTCAAACCGGTGGCATCGATGGTTTTGCTCGCTTGGAAATCGGCGGGCGCCGCACCAACGCCGACAATTTTCCCGGCGGCGATGTAAAGATCTTTTTGTGCATCGATGCCATTAGCAGGATCGATCAGGTGGCCGTTCTTGATGTGCAGTTTCATCTGATTTTTATCATGTTGCGGACAGAGGGACTAGCCTAATTCGGCGCACGGCGGCGCCGCATAAAACCTCGGCGGCCCCTCTATCCCGCAATAATATTAATGATTAATTTCCCGCCAAAATGCTCATGACCGCCATGCGCACCGCAATGCCGAATGTCACCTGCGGCAGAATCACCGCTTGCGCACCGTCGGCCACCGCCGATTCGATTTCGACGCCGCGATTCATCGGCCCCGGATGCATCACGATCGCATCCGGATTGGCCAGCGCCAGGCGTTCCGTGGTCAAACCGTAGCTCTTGAAAAACTCTTGCGCGGAAGGCAGCAGCGCGCCGCTCATGCGCTCATTCTGCAGACGCAGCATGATGATGACATCGACGCCTTTCAACCCTTCGTTGATGTCGGTAAACACGCGCACCCCCATTTGCTCCAGACCGCTCGGCAGCAAGGTACGCGGGCCGATCGCGCGCACTTCCGGCACCCCCAGCGTGGTCAATGCGTGGATATCGGAGCGCGCGACCCGGCTGTGCAGAATGTCGCCGACGATGGCGACGGTCAGCTGGGTGAAATCCTTTTTGTAGTGCCGGATCGTGTACATGTCCAGCAAACCCTGCGTCGGATGCGCGTGGCGGCCATCGCCGGCATTGACCACGTGCACATGCGGCTGGTTGGTGTCGATCAGATGTTTGGCGATCAGGTAAGGCGCGCCGGATTGCGAATGGCGCACCACGAACATGTCGGCATGCATTGCGGACAGGTTGTCGATCGTGTCGAGCAGCGATTCGCCCTTGCTGGCGCTGGACGCGGAAATATTCAGGTTGATCACGTCGGCCGACAGGCGCTTGGATGCGATTTCAAACGTGGTGCGAGTGCGCGTCGAATTTTCGAAAAACAAATTGAACACGCTCTTGCCGCGCATCAGCGGCACCTTCTTGACGTCACGATCGCTGATGCCGACAAACGACGAGGCCGTGTCGAGGATGTGCGTGACGATGTCCTTGGGCAGACCTTCGATTGTCAGCAGGTGCTGCAGTTCGCCGTTTTTATTGAGTTGCGGATTAAGCATGGTCTACCGTCAGGGAAAAGCGGCCGTCGGCGGCACGCTGCAGCACCAGCTGCTGATGTTCGGAAAGCGTGATCGTGTCGGCCACGAAGTCTGCCGCAATCGGCAGTTCGCGCCCGCCGCGGTCGACCAGCGCCGCCAGCATGATGCATGCCGGACGCCCGTAGTCGAACAGTTCATTGATTGCCGCACGCGTGGTGCGTCCGGTGTACAGAACATCGTCGACCAGCAGTATCGTCGCGCCATCGACGTCAAATGGAATCTGGGTCGGCTTCACGTCGGCATGCAAGCCTTTTGCGGCGTAATCGTCGCGGTAGAACGACACGTCGATAAAGCCGAGACGTTCCTTCAATTGCAGCTCCGTCGCCAAGCGTTCGGCCAGCCATGCACCGCCGGAATGAATGCCGACGATGGCGACATTATCGGCCTGCGCCAGGCCGGCTTTGACTTGTTGTGCCAGCGCTTGATACAGCGCTTCGGCATCCAGTTTAGAGGTTGGTGTATTCATGGAAATATTGTTGCAAAATGATGGCGGCAGCCTGGGCATCGATCATGTCGCCGCGTTGATGGGGAATCACGGCGGAAGAATAACGTTCATCCACCAATACGGTCGCGACGCCGAAACGACCATGCAGTTGATTCGCAAAGCGGCGGCAACGTATTGTCATGTCGTGCTCGGCGCCATCCGGATGGCTGGGGAGCCCAACCACGCAGCGCGCCGGTTGCCATTGTTCCATGAGCGCCGCGATGGCGGCGAATTTTGCATCGTTGGTCGCGGCTGTGATGATCGTAAGCGGCTGCGCCTGTTTTAATAATGTGTTGCCGACTGCGACACCGATACGTTTTAGACCAAAGTCGAATCCCAGCAATGTTTCCACTAGGCGACCCTACGCATGACCCGCCTCGCCGGTGAGCATGGTCGGATCAATCCCCAGCAACTTCATGGCAGCGACAAAACGCTCTTCAATCGGCAGATCGAAAATGATGGAGGCATCCGCCGGCACCGTCAGCCAGCCGTTCTTGGCAATTTCCTGCTCGAGTTGTCCTGCGCTCCAGCCCGAACATCCGAGGCTGACCAGAATGCGTTGCGGCCCCAAGCCAGACGCCACTGCTTCCAGCACATCCTTGGACGTCGTCAATGCCACTTCGTCGGTCACTTGCATCATGGAAGAAAATTGCTCGAACGGCGAATGCAGCACGAAGCCTCGCTCCACCTGCACCGGACCGCCGAACATGACCGGTTTCTTATCGATCGGCGCGCGGTTCGGCGTTATTTCGAGCGTCAGATCGATGCGCTCGAACAAAACGTCCATCGTCATGTCCGTCGGCTTGTTGATGATGACACCCAGCGCGCCGCTGGCATTGTGTTCACACAGATAGATCACGGCGCCGCCAAACACGGGATCGAGCATGGATGGCATGGCAATCAGAAAATGATTCGCCAGATTCAGCTCGAGCGAGTTGTCGTCGGGTGATTTGGAAAAATCGGGCTTATCCTGGGAAACACCAGGGCCGAAGGGAGATTTGCGAGTCTTGCTTTGCTTCACCATAACGCATATTTTAACAGTTTTACGACGATTCCCGATTCCAGCAATCGAAATCGGGCACATGCTACGCTTAAATTTGACGGGTAGCACTTGGCAACCGCATAGGTAGTTTGTAGGCGGAAAAAGCGCAGCGCCTTCCGCCCCTGCTGCCGCGATTTTTTATTGGATCACAGCGCTTTCAGGTGACCGAGGTCTCTTTGTCGATAAAGCCGGCAATCGACTTGAGCAGCGCCTCTTCCTGGTAAGGTTTGCCGAGATATTCGTTCACCCCCAGTTCCATCGCATAGTTGCGGTGTTTGGCCGCGGTGCGCGAAGTAATCATGATGATCGGAATGTGCTTGCTCCGCTCATCGCTGCGCACGTTGCGCGTCAAATCAAAACCATCCATGCGCGGCATTTCAATGTCGACCAGCATCACATCCGGCGTCACATCCTGCAAATGCTCCAGCGCATCGACGCCGTCTTTTGCCAGCACGACCTGATAACCTTCGCGCGCCAGCAAACGCTGTGTCACGCGGCGCACGGTGAGCGAATCATCGACCACCATCACGATATGCTGGGTGCGCAAACCCTGCACCGGTTTGGCGTGCGATCCTGTCGACTCCGCTGCCGGCATCTCGGCGACCGCACCCAACTGATGCGATGCATCGGATGGCATCATGCGCGGCGCGCGCACATTGTCATGCGCGGCACGCTGCGCCAGCGGCACCGGATTGAGGATCAGCACGATATCGCCCGAACCCAGCACGGTTGCGCCGGCCACACCGATCATGCGCGCCAGTTGCGGGCCGATATTCTTGACCACCACCTCGCGGTTGCCCTGCACTTCGTCGACATGGATTGCGACCCGGTCGTTGCCGCTCTTCAAGATCATGATCGGGGAATAGTGCTGCGCGACCGGCGCGGCCTCGGTGTCACCCAACAGCGTCGACAGGTAGTACATCGGCACCCGCTGTCCTTGCCACATCACTGCACCGTCGTTATACGCAGCAGCGAGTGGGTTGGTCTTGAGTTGCTGCACTTGCTCGACCAGTACAGAGGGCACTGCAAAAACCTTGCCGCCGGTCGACAGCAGCACGACCTGCGTGACCGCCAGCGTCAACGGCAGGTGGATCGTGAATTGCGCGCCTTTGCCCGGTTCAGACACGATCGCAACCCGGCCGCCGAGTGCGGCGGCTTCGGCACGCACCACGTCCATCCCGATGCCGCGCCCGGCCAGTTCGGTCACTTCTTCTGCGGTCGAAAAGCCGGGGTGGAAAATCAGGTCGGTCACTTCGGCGTCGGACAGTTCGCTGTCGTCGGTCAGCAAGCCGGTCGTCTTCGCCTTGTTGCGAATACTGGTCAGGTTCAGGCCTTGGCCGTCATCCGAGAACTGGATCACGACTTCATTGCCTTCCTGGCGGATTTCAACCAGCAATTCGCCAACTTCATTTTTCCCCGCCGCCTGGCGCGCCTCCCTGGATTCGATGCCGTGCACGATCGCGTTGCGTAACAGGTGCTCGAACGGGCCGGCCATTTTTTCCAGCACGCCGCGATCGATCTCCACTGCGCTGCCGCGAATATCGAGGTTGACGCGCTTGCTGACTTCCTTGGACGCCTGACGTATGACGCGGTACAGGCGTTCCGAGATGCTGGCAAACTGCACCATGCGCACGCGCATCAAGTCCTGCTGCAATTCGCGGGTCAGGCGCGCTTGCATTGTCAGGTCCGTGGTGGCGCTGTCAACCGTACGCGTCAAGTTCTGCTGCACCGAACCGACGTCGTTGACACTCTCGGCCATCATGCGCGTGAGCTCCTGCAAACGCGTGAAGCGGTCGAATTCCAGCGGATCGAATTCGCGATCGGCTGAGTGCGCCATGCGGGAGGTAATTTGCGATTCGGCCTGCATTTCGATTTCGCGCAACTGATCGCGCAGGCGCGCAACGTTCTCATTCAATTCCAACAGCGAAAACCGTAATGTCCCCACTTCGGTTTCGAGCTTGGAACGCGAGATCGACACTTCACCGGCCTGGTTCACCAGACGGTCCAGAATATCGGCGCGCACACGCACCAAAGGCGCCGGCGCAGTGGAGGTGGGCGCTGCCACCGCGCTGCGCGCAGCCGGCGCCGGCACGGCAAAACTCGCGGTTTGCATCGGCATCAGCGAGGGCAACTCGACGAGCTGATGCGGCGCCGGTCCAGCGCTTCCATCCATGGCGGCCGGTGCGGGCTTCGGTTCTTCACCGGCAATTGCGACTGGCGAGAGCGGCTGGCCAGCGGCGGGATTGTGCAATTGCTCAAACATGTGCAAGCCGTGATCATGACGGGCCAGCAAATCTTCGAGCACTTGAGGAGACGGCCTGCCTGCACGCATGATGTGCTCGATGTGCGTCTCCATCTCATGCATATGCTGACCGAGCCCCATCGCGCCCGCCATTCGCGCACTGCCTTTAATGGTATGCAAAAAACGCAGCAAGGATTGCGGGAGGCTGCCATCGTCAGGTTGTTGCTGCCAGGTGCGCAAGGCTTGTCCCATCTGCGGCAACATGTCGCGCCCCTCTTCCAGGAACACCGGCATCAAATCCGCATCCAACTCATCCTTGAGCATCATTGCCGGGTCGGCGGCGGCATCATTTTGATCCGCAAACACCGGTTCTGCGAAAGACGTGGCAATGGCGGGATTAGACGATCCGATCAGTTCTTCGGCAGGCGCCGGCCCAACCGCTTGCATTGCATCGGCGGCGCTGTCCGCCGACGTTTCATTGAGCAGCGGCGCATTCGGCACGGCAAAAAAATCGTCGGATTTAGTTGTAGAACGCGTGTCGATCTCTTGCTGCAAGCGCTCCAGCATCTCGACCTGGAGCAGCTCGCGATCCGGCATTTCTCCGCGCGCAAATATCTGCAACATGAAACGAATGCGCTGGATCCCGTGTTCCAGCGTGTCGTAATCGGAAGGTCCAAGTTTTATCGGTTGGCGCGCCAGGTACTGCAATACCATTTCGAGCGCATGCGCGACTTCCTGTACCGGCTTGAAGCCCACCGTAGCGGAGCTGCCGGCGAGCGAGTGCGCCGCATGGACCGCCAGGATATTGACATGGCGATCCGGTTCGTGGCGCCACTCGCCGATATCCTGTGACAGCAGGCGGACCAATTCATCGGTTTCGGCCAAATAGATATTGTGCAGCGGAACGCTGATCTGCAAATCGCCAATGTGCTTGACGCTGTCGTCGCGCTTGACCTCGGGCGCGACCATGCCGGGGAATTCAATGACGTCGGCAATCATCGCTACCGGTGGCGACACAGGCTGCGCAACTGCCTGCGCGGTGCCCGCATCGGCATCGCGCAACGCTGCGAAATCGGCATCCGACGGCAGGACTTCTTCCGCCTGCGCCAGCGGAATTGCTTCCGCATTGGCGGCTGTGGCCAGCGGCGCCGCACCCTGGTTCCGCATGGCCGGCAGCGCGCTGCGATCGTCAAACGAAAACGCACCGCCCAGCGTCACCCGCTGCGCAGCTTGCACCAGCGCGCCGGCGCTCCGATCCGATCTGCCATGCGCTTGCAAATCTTCGACCCAGGCCGCCAGTATCTCTGCCGTCTTGTCCAGCAACGCGTAGAGATCGGCATCGCCGGCCCGTGTTTCCGATAAGCGCACATTGAGAACCTGCTCAATTGCCCATGCTGCTTCACCGAAGGTAGTCAACCCGACCATCCGTCCACTCCCCTTGAGGGTGTGGAACGAGCGGCGCAGTGTCGTCAAATGATCCTGGTTGTGGGGCTCGTTGCGCGACTGCGGTACGGTCTCGCGAACACAGGCCAGTACTTCTTCCGCTTCCGACAGGAAAATTTCGAGCAATTCGGCGTCAATGGCCTCGTCCGTGGCAAGGGTGTCCGGCGCAACGATCGTCTCGATTGGCGCATGAACAGGTGCGGTTGCGCTGATGATGTCGGCCAGCGAATCTTCCGATGCAACGAAACCGGGGCTCTCCAATATGGCGATCGCCGCCTGCGCACGATCATTGGCTTCCGGATTGTCAACCAAGGTGGCATCGCGCCGAACTTGTTCGAGGGATTCTTTCAGTTGTTCGTGCAATACCGCATTGTTCGGTTCGGCCGAAAGAGACGCGGCCAGTTCTGCGGATTGTTGTTGATGAAATGCGAGTTCGGCCTCCACAGTGGGCAAGACTTCAGGCTCGCGAAGACGTTCGGCTGCATCCGTATTTTCAGATGCTGGCGCAGGGCTGGCGAGGTCAAGTTCGACATCCAGCATCCCTTCGGGGACTGCATTTTTTTCAATCAGCTTCGCGTGAAATACACCTTGCGCGTCATCGAATGAAAAGCGCTTCTTGGCGCCGTCGGACTGAAGTTGCAGCGTTTCGATGAAGAAGCTCAAGGCGCCGACGTTTTGTGCGACATGCTGGAATTCATGCAGATCGGGGGTGGTTTCTGCCTTGATGAATCGGCGCACCGCTGCTTGCGTATGCTGTATCGCACGCATTGCATCGTCTTGATCCAGGATCGCCAACGCGCCCTCAATCTGGTGCAACATCGCATCGATCTGCGTCAATGCCGCACGCTGCGATGGATCGCGGAAATATTCATCCAGCATTTTCTCGACTTGCCGCAAACTTGACTGCATTTCGGTTGCAAGCACCGCCATGGTCTGGCGCTGCTGCGCACGCCTTGACATATCGTCCAGCCATTGCGCAGCCTCGGCCGGCTGTTCGCCCGACACGATCGACAGCAGGCGTGCCGTCATTGCATCGGCATGCTCAGCGAAGTTATCCGATAACTGCGCAATATTATTCAGCGCATTTTCGACGAATAGCAGACTGGTCGCCATTTCAAGACCGAGACTGTCGCCCGGACTGGCATGCGCGGCATGGCGCGCAATGCCATTGAGTTCTCGCAAAAGCTTGGAAAGAGGCGCCGAGCTCAGCTTGATGCAAACCTCGGCCAAGCTGTTCATTTCATTTTCAAACGCTTCTGCACTATCGGCATCGCCACCCGCAATGCGGTTCCAGATGTTTTTCGCGTGCGATAGCCGTTCCTTGGCAGTAATCAACGCATCGACATCGACTTGACCGTAACGCTTTTTTTCATAGTCGGCCGGGACCAAGCCGTCGAGCTGATAGACGCGACGGATTTGCAGCACCTGAACTGAAGGATTTTCTACGCGTGCAATGAAAAACAGCGCATCGCGCAATAATCTTTCTGCAATACTGGAAGAGCCTTCACTCAAGCGCCGGATTTGCAAATTGATGCGCGCAAAAAGTTGCTTGATGTAGAGTTCATTGCGAATTTGACCGGACGCAACCGCATCCGAAAAGCCTTGCATCACCCACCAGAATCCGCGCGATTGCTGATTATTCTGTGCGCGCGCGACCTCGCCGATGATGTCGCGCATGGCTGCGGCATTTGCCGCTTCCGTCGCGCCGCCGGCGTTTATCAGGAAAGGCAGCAACGCTCGTTCAAAGCGCTTGCGCAGGCTGACGTAATCGGTAGCGCCGCTGTGCGGCTGGGCCGGCAGTTGCAGCTTGATCGCCAGATTCGGGAAGAACAGATCGGCCGGATGAATCCGTTCGGCGCCGCGCACTTCCAGCAATGACCGGTAGTACGGAAACAAGCGCACCGGCTGATGGGCTGCGCCCGACAATAATTCCTCCAGATATTCGACCAGCGCCTGGTACGCATTTTCAATCGCATGGGCAATATCCTCGGTCAAGCGCAACTGGCCCGACTCAATGCGATCCAGCAAGTCTTCGACGGTTTCAGTGATGATCGCAATCCCATCGACATCAACGATTTGCAAGGCGCCGTGCGCTTGATGCAAATAGGTCTTGGCGTGGTGCAGTGCAGTGGATCGGGTTTCGGCGTCTTGCGCAACAGCTTCCAGCAGCGCGGTCCTGGAACGAGTGAGCGCTTCACGAATTTCACCGATCACCCACGATAACGGCCCGGTATCGAAGTTGTCCTGGATGCTTTGCGGCGATGAGGAAGAAGGGGTAGTCATGACTGCCTCGCGGAGTTCAGACGATGACAAGCCGCGTTCACGACCTGTCATCATGGATTTCTAA
>CAMLDH010000059.1 GCA_946478765.1 uncultured Oxalobacteraceae bacterium
GCTTGCAAGCGCAGACCGTTACGCAGGCGCGCAGCATGCTGCGCGAAACCCCTGCTTCACCCTTGCCAATCGAAAAAATCCATCGATTTCCTTTGACGGAGGATTTGCCGGATGCGGTACTAGGCACTACGCAGATGATTTATCGAAGCGGTTGGGATATCGCGGCTAACGGCTTCATTTGAATTTTCCGCTCAGCATCCAGTAATACTCCAGACGCAGGACGCGGATGTCTCTGAGTACGGTACCCAATTTTTTCCGCAACGTGCTATCGGTCGGAAAATTCTTCAGCACTTCGTAGCGCTCGCCGTTGTCCAGCCGGCGAATTTGATAGGTATTGCCGTCCAGATCGGTGCGCGCAATCGGCGTATTGCTGCCCTCGACATAGGTATTGTCGATCATCACCAGCAGCCCGTCCTTGCCCATCGTGGCACGTAACTTTTCGAGTAATGCTGTTTGTTCCTGGCGCTTTACATGCGACCACCAGAAACCGGCGAAACAGGCGGAGAACCTGCCTTCCGTTTGCAAATCGAAGGCATCGGCCAGCGCAAATTGCACTTTGTCGGCCGGCAAATTCTTCGCCTTCGCGACGTCGATCATTTCCGGATTGATATCGCTTGCCCACACGGACGCGGACGATGGCGCGAACTGCGCGGTCCAATAGCCGGTACCGCATGCAACTTCCAGCACATCGTGCCCTTCCAGCACCTCATTCACGCGCTCATGCAGGATCGCGAGATCCGCCTGGCGCTCGGGCTTGGCATAGATTTCTTCATACTTGCCGGCGCGCTGTGCGTAATACGCCTTCATGTCGGTATTGACGGTATTCATCATGCTCTCGCTTTTGATATGTTGAGGACAGAGCGGACCGCGCAGGCTGACGCTACGCTTAACTTTGTCCCGCAATGTCTAGGATTGCTTGTGCCACTTCGACAAAGCTGGCGCCATATGACAGATCAGTCACATAGGCCACCGGTGTCGGTAACTTGTTTATGTATTGCGGATGCTGCGCCGTTCCTGCTGCGGCCATTCAAGCAGCGACCTCATAACTCGTACATATCCTTTTCGCCGCTCATCACCTGGTCGATCAACTTGCGGTTCAGGGTTGGCGCCAGCAATTCAATGAAGGTATAGACATAGCTGCGCAGATAAGCGCCTTGCTTCATTGCTACGCGGGAAACATTGGTGCCGAACAAATGTCCGACCGAGATCGCGCGCAGATTCTTGTCGCGCTCCGGATCGAATGCCATGCCGGCAATGATACCCACGCCTAGGCCAAGCTCGACATAGGTTTTGATGACATCGGCATCGATCGCCTCCAGCAACACGTCCGGATGCAGTCCGCGCAGCGAAAATGCATGATCGATCTTCGCGCGGCCGGTAAAGGCACTATCGTAAGTAATCAACGGAAATGCGGCAATCTCTTCCAGCGTGACCGATTTCGATTTCAACAACGGATGCTCGGGCGGCACCACCACCACATGTTCCCATTGGTAGCAGGGAATCGTCACCAGACCGTCGACGCTGGTGATGGATTCGGTGGCAATGGCAAGATCGGCTTGATCTTTCAATACCATTTCGGAAACTTGTTTGGGATTCCCCTGAAGCAGCGACAATCGCACTTTCGGGAAGCGTTGCGTAAATGCCTGCACCACCTTAGGCAAGGAATAGCGTGCCTGGGTGTGCGTGGTGGCAATCGTAAAGCTGCCGCTATCCTGCGCCGCAAACTCTTTGCCGATCCGCTTCAACCCGTCGATTTCCTGCATGATCAGCTCCACCGACTTCAACACCGCCCGCCCCGGTTCGGTCAAGCCGCGGATACGTTTGCCGTGGCGGGCAAAAATATCGACGCCCAGCTCCTCTTCCAGTTCGATAATCGCCTTGGATACGCCGGGTTGCGAAGTGTAGAGCGCCTTGGCGGCTTCGGTCAGGTTATAGTTTTGCCGGACCGCTTCGCGCACGAAGCGAAGTTGATGGAGGTTCATGGATTCCTTAATTTTTTACTAATTTATTTTCGCTTTTGTATATACTCAATACGCATATAAGCAAATAAATACTTTGTAGTTTGGAATAAGGAATAAGTTTATTACGATTCATCCTACTTTGTGCGAGGTGATATGACTCTTTCTTATGTAGTTTCCGGTTTTGCCGTCGGCCTGTTGGTTGGATTGACTGGCGTGGGTGGCGGATCGCTGATGACACCGTTGTTGACCTTGCTGTTCGGCATATCGCCCACGGTTGCGGTCGGCACCGACCTCGCGTTCGCGTCAGTCACCAAAAGCGCCGGCACCTTTGCGCATCGCTTCCGCGGCACCGTGCATTGGGACATCGTCAAACGCCTGTGCATCGGCGCCTTGCCGGCAGCCTTTCTCGCCACATTGTCGCTCAAATATTTCGGCGCGCTGGACAAGCAAATCGGCCAGATCATTCGTTATTCGATTGCCGGCTCAGTGCTATTGACTGTCGTTGCATTGCTGTTCAGAGGAAAAATGCAGGCATGGGCAGTCAATCATCCGGAAAAACAATTACAAGGCGCGAAGCTTACTGCAGCTACAATTCTGGCTGGCGCAGTGCTCGGCACGCTGGTCACCATTTCCTCCATCGGCGCCGGCGCGATCGGCGCGACACTGCTGGTATTGCTTTACCCACGCCTGAAACCTGCCGAGATCGCCGGCACCGATATCGCATATGCCGTACCATTGACGGCCATCGCCGCGTTCGGCCACTGGTGGCTCGGCTCGATCAACTGGGAATTGCTTTTCATGCTGCTGGTGGGCTCGGTGCCCGGCATTACGATCGGATCATTGGCAGCACGGGCCGTACCGGAAAAAATCCTGCGTGGCTTGTTGGCGACAACCCTGACCGGTGTTGCCGCGAAATTAGTATTTTAAGGAATTACAGATGTATCGCTACGATCAATATGACCATCAAATCGTCAAGGAACGCGTTGCGCAGTATCGCGATCAAGTGCGCCGCCGTCTTGTCGATGAACTGACTGAAGACGAATTCCGTCCGCTGCGTTTGCAGAACGGCCTGTACATGCAGCGTCATGCGTACATGCTGCGCATCGCGGTGCCGTACGGCCTGTTGTCCACGAAACAAATGCGCATGTTCGCGCACATCGCACGCAAGTACGACCGCGGCTATGGCCATTTCACGACGCGCCAGAACATCCAGTACAACTGGATCAACCTGGAAGAAACGCCCGATATCCTGGCCGATCTGGCCTCGGTCGAAATGCATGCGATTCAAACATCCGGCAATTGCATTCGCAATATCACGTCCGACGAATATTGCGGCGTCGCCGCGGACGAGATCATCGATCCGCGTCCGTATGCTGAAATCCTGCGCCAATGGAGCACCTTCCATCCGGAATTCGCTTACCTGCCGCGCAAGTTCAAGATCGCGATCAACGGCGCACTCGAAGACCGCGCTGCCATCGGCATGCATGACATCGGCCTGAGCGTCGTGAAAAGCGCGCAGGGCGAGATCGGTTTCCGCGTGATGGTGGGCGGCGGTCTAGGCCGCACGCCGATTATCGGCAGCGTCGTGCGCGAATTCCTGCCATGGCAGCACATGCTGACCTATATCGAAGCGATCATGCGCGTGTACAACCAGTACGGCCGCCGCGACAACATCTACAAGGCGCGCGTCAAGATCCTGCTGAAAGCGCTCGGCGTCGAAGAATTCGCACGTCAGGTCGAGGCCGAATGGGCTGACATCAAGGATGGTCCGAGCACATTGACGACTGACGAAATGAATCGCGTGGCCGCCTATTTCACTGCGCCGGCGTACGAGACGCTGGCCGCAACCGATGCCACCGTCGAGCAGCATAAGCAGGAAAACAAGGCCTTCGCGAACTGGGTGCAGCGCAACGTCAAATCCCACAAGATGCCCGGTTACGCCGTGGTCGTGTTATCGCTCAAGAAAACCGGCGTGCCGCCGGGCGATGCGACTGCCGAGCAAATGGATTTTGTCGCCGATCTGGCCGACCAATACAGCTTCGGCGAATTGCGCGTCACACATGAGCAGAATCTGGTGCTGGCCGACGTCAAGCAATCCGATCTGATCGCGCTGTGGAAAGAAGCGAAAGCGCATGGCCTGGCGACACCGAACATCGGTTTGCTGACCGACATCATCTGCTGCCCCGGCGGCGACTTCTGTTCGCTGGCCAATGCGAAATCGATCCCGATCGCCGAAGCGATTGCGGAGCGTTTCGATAACCTCGATTTCCAGCACGACATCGGCGAAATCGAACTGAATATTTCCGGTTGCATCAATGCATGCGGCCACCATCACGTCGGCAATATCGGCATTCTCGGTGTCGACAAGGATGGCGCCGAGTGGTACCAGGTGTCGCTGGGCGGCGCGCAGGGCAACGATATTGCCATCGGCAAGATCATCGGCCCGTCATTCTCCGCGCACCAGATGCCGGTCGTGATCGATCGCATCCTGCAAGTCTATCTGCGCGATCGCACCGAAGACGAACGCTTCATCGATACGGTAGGCCGTATCGGGATCACGCCGTTCAAGGATCATGTCTATGCGACGCCGATCAAGATCGGCCAGCCGATTGGAGAAGATGCATATGCGTAACATCATTAAAGACAAACAAGTCGTTGCCGACGACTGGACTATTCTCAAACTGGCCGAAGGTGAAGCAGCGGACAGCGTTGTGGTCCCCGCCGGCAAGGTGATCGTGCCGCTGGCCGTATGGCAAGCGCAACGTGCCGCGCTGCAAAACCGCAACGATGTGGGCGTACTGTTCGGCAGCAGCGAACGTCCGGAAGCATTGAAAGACGATGTTGCACGGATGCCGGTGATCGCAGTCGATTTCCCGAAATTCGCCGATGGCCGCGGTTATTCGATCGCATACAACCTGCGCGCCCGTCTCGGCTATACCGGCGAATTGCGCGCGATCGGCGACGTATTGCGCGACCAGTTGTTTTACATGCAACGCGTAGGCTTCAATGCATTCGCCGTGCGCGCTGATCGCGATATTCATGATGCATTGAAAGGTTTGACCGATTTTTCCGAACCGTATCAGGCATCGTGGGATCAAAAATCGCCACTGTTTCGCCGCACGCAGCGCGCCGGAGCGGGCGCATGAATGACTTCGACACCCTAGTAGCGAACACACAGGCGACGCTGCAGCGGATCGCCGATGAATTTACGCCGGCAGTCTTTGCATCCAGCCTGGCAGCGGAAGACATGGTATTGACCGACCTGATCTTGCGCGCCACGCTGCCGATCGGCATATTCACGCTCGAAACCGGTCGCCTGCACAAGGAAACGCTGGGTGTGCTGAACCGCATCAAGGAAACCTACGATTATGACGTCACGTTGTACCGTCCGGAGCCAGCAGCAGTCGACGCCTATGTACAGCAAAACGGCCTGAACGCTTTTTATGACAGCGTCGATATGCGCAAGGAATGTTGCCGCATCCGCAAGGTCGAACCGCTCAAGCGCGCCCTGGCCGGCAACAAGGCGTGGATCACCGGTCAGCGCCGCTCGCAATCGACCACACGCGCCGCGCTGGATATACAAGAGCAGGATGACACGCACGGCATGCTCAAATTCAATCCGCTCGCCGACTGGTCGGAAGAGGATGTCTGGCACTATATTCGGAGCAACAAGGTTTTATATAATCCATTGCATGACAAAGGTTATCCGTCGATCGGCTGCGAACCCTGTACCCGTGCTATCCAGCCGGGTGAGGATGTACGTGCCGGGCGCTGGTGGTGGGAAAATCCTGAATCCAAGGAATGCGGCCTGCACGTAGTTGATGGCAAACTCGTCAGAATCAAATCAGTAGCATAACAACACTGGCTTAAAAACTATGAATACAGCAGTCGATAAATTATTTCTGGATGCCGCCAGCAACCGTCACCTGGATTGGCTGGAATCGGAGGCGATCCACATCATGCGCGAAGTCGCGGCCGAGTGCAGCAACCCCGCGTTGCTTTTCTCCGGCGGCAAGGATTCCGTCGTGTTGCTGCGCATTGCAGAAAAGGCTTTCCGCCCCGGCAAATTCCCGTTCCCGCTGGTGCATATCGATACCGGCCACAACTTCGCCGAGGTCATTACCTTCCGCGACAAGCGCGTCGCCGAATTGGGCGAAAAGCTGATCGTCGGTTCGGTCGAAGATTCGATCAAGCGTGGCACGGTACGCCTGCGCAATCCGCAAACCGATTCGCGCAATGCGGCGCAAGCGGTGACCCTGCTGGAAACCATCGCAACGCACAAATTCGACGCCTGCATCGGCGGCGCCCGTCGCGATGAAGAAAAGGCGCGTGCGAAAGAGCGCATCTTCTCGTTCCGCGATGAATTCGGTCAATGGAATCCGAAGGCGCAACGTCCTGAATTGTGGGACCTGTATAACACCCGCGTCCATCCGGGCGAAAATATGCGCGTGTTCCCGATTTCGAACTGGACCGAACTTGACGTGTGGCAGTACATCGCACGCGAAAAGCTGGAACTGCCGCCGATTTATTTCGCGCACGAGCGCCAAGTCATTCCGCGCAACGGCTTGCTGGTGCCGCTGACCGATCTGACGCCGCCGCGCGACGGCGAAACGGTGGAAACGCAGGTCGTGCGTTTCCGCACTGTCGGCGATATTTCCTGCACCTGCCCGGTAGCATCGGATGCCGTCACCGTCGATGCAATCATTGCCGAAACGGCAGTGACCCAAATTACCGAGCGCGGCGCCACCCGCATGGATGATCAGACATCGGAAGCTTCGATGGAAAAACGCAAGAAAGAAGGGTATTTCTAATGAACGCCGTGCTAGCAGAACAAAACTTGAATAAAGCCGCCGCCCAACAAAAATCAGCAGAACGCGGCCTGCTTCGCTTCATCACCGCGGGTTCGGTGGATGACGGCAAGAGCACCTTGATCGGTCGCCTGCTGTTCGACAGCAAGGGGATTTTCGCCGATCAGCTGGATGCGATTTCGCGCGCCAAGCACAAGCGCACCGTCGGCGACACGATCGATCTGTCGCTGCTGACCGATGGACTGGAAGCCGAGCGCGAGCAAGGCATCACGATCGATGTGGCCTATCGTTATTTCGCGACGCCGAAACGCAAATTCATCATCGCCGACACGCCGGGCCACGAGCAATACACACGCAACATGGTGACCGGTGCATCGACGGCCGACGCGGTCATCATTTTGATCGACGTCTCCAAAGTCAAATTGGGCGACGACGGCAGCGTCGAATTGCTGACGCAAACCAAGCGCCATTCGACCATCGCGCATCTGCTGCGTATCGAACACGTGATCGTGGCGGTCAACAAGATGGATCTGGTCGACTACAACCAAACCGTGTACGACCGCATCATCGGCGCGTATCAGGAATTCGCGAACCAGCTTGGTCTGAAAGACATTCGCCCGATTCCATTGTCGGCGCTGGCCGGCGACAACGTGGTGACAGCCAGCGACAAATTGGCGTGGTACAAAGGGCCGACCTTGATCGACCTGCTCGAATCGCTTTCCGTCTATGACGAATCGCATGACGAGCCGTTCCGCTTCCCGGTGCAACTGGTGGCGCGCCATAATGGACATGAAGCCAATGACTTCCGCGGCTACATGGGCCGCATTGAAGCGGGCAAGGTGCGCAAGGGCGACAAGCTGGTGGTGCAACCGAGCGGCCGGACCGCCACGGTGAAGGACATTCTTACTCTCGAAGGTTCGCTGGAATCGGCCGTCGTCGGTCAATCGGTGACGCTGCTGCTGGAAGAGTATCTCGACATTTCGCGCGGCGACATGCTGGCCACCGCCGATCGTCCTGCCACGTTGCTCAAGACCGTCAATGCCGAGGTATGCTGGCTGTCGGAAGAGCCGCTGGATTTCCGCCGCAAATACTGGCTCAAGCACACCACCAAGCAGGTTGCTGCGCGCGTTACCAAGATCGATACGCTGCTCGATATCAATACGCAGGAAACGCGATCCGCCGACGTTTTGAAATTGAATGACATCGCCCGCGTGTCGATTAACGTGCAACAGTCGCTTGCCGCAGATGCGTATGATGCAATCCGCTCGACCGGCGCGTTTATCCTGATCGATGAAGTCACGCATCAGACCGTCGCCGCAGGAATGATTCGACTCGTCTGAGCGATATTGCAAAATACCATGCCGCAAAAAGATACCGATCAGGAAACCAGGACTTACGGCAAAGTCTACCTGATCGGCGCCGGGCCGGGCGCCGCCGATCTGATCACGCTGCGCGGCGCACGCCTTCTGGCGCAAGCCGAGGTCGTGCTGCATGACGCACTGGTCACTGAAGACATGCTGCAGCATTGTCCGCAAGCCGTCAAAATTTCCGTCGGCAAGCGTTCCGGACAACGATCCACCGCGCAGGCATTGATCAACCAGCAACTGGTCGATTGCGCGAAAAAATACAAATTGGTGGTGCGTCTGAAAGGCGGCGACCCGATGCTGTTCGGGCGTGCCGATGAGGAGTTGCGTGCGCTCGAAGCGGAACGCATCGAAGTCGAAATCGTACCGGGCATCACCGCTGCGCTGGCCGCCGCCGCATCAACCAAACAGCCGCTGACCAAGCGCGGCATTGCGCGCAGCGTCGCGTTTTTCACCTCGAGCACCGCCCCCAATCATCCGGAAGAAACCACGCTGCCCTATTGCGACACGATTGTGCAATACATGGGCGGCAAGGAAGCCGTCACCACTGCGCAAAGGTTGTTGGCGCAGGGACGCTCTCCCGCATCACCGGTAGTCGTCGTGGAGAACTGCAGCCGCGACAACGAGCACATCATGCGTCTGCAACTGGGCGACTTGGAACGGGGTTTGTCCGAATGTCGTGGGCCGGTGCTGGTCATGATCGGGGAAGCATTGGCGCCGCGTGATATCGGACGATTGCATTCCGACCAAGAAGCTTAAAAGCAAGCCCTACTCAATTCAATTCTGCGGCAAAGTGCCAATGCAATACTGTGCGATTGCATTCAATACATCGATGTTTTCCCCAACTGCATCGGCGACCTTGAGCGACAACGCCGGATATTCTTTCCGCAGTTGCTCCACCATCACGGGCAGATCCCGCAATACATGCCCGCCCTGCCCGAAAAATACGGGTACGACAGTCACTTCCGTGCGCCCGGCCTGCATTAACTCGCGTATCAATGCGGGCAATTCAGGCGGCATGAATTCCAGAAATGCAAGTGACACGACAACATCCGGCAACTGCGCCTGCGTGATTTTCTGCAAGCGTTGAAATGGCGCGGCCCACTTCGGATCGCGCGCGCCATGCGCAAATAAGATGAGAGAGCGTTTTGTCATCGTCGTCGCAGTCAGTGCTTCTCCACCCACAATAGCGCGCTAATCGCCATCAACAAGAAAAACACGCTCGGCAATACCGCCGTCGCAAATGGGGGCCAGGTATTCAGCAGCCCCAGATGCGAAAAGAGGCTGTTAAGAAGCTGGAAGCTCACCCCAATCATGATGCCTACAAAAATCTTCAGGCTCACCCCCCCGGCACGGACATGTAGATAGGCAAATGGCAGCGCGAGCGCCATCATGACGAGAACCGCAAACGGGTAAATGAGTTTCTTCCAGAATGCAATCTCATATCGTTCGGTATGCTGCTTGTTTTCCGCCAGATGCCTGGTGTACGCCGACAGGCCAATGGCGGACATGCGGTCAGGGTCGGAAAACAGGACAGAAAGAATGTCCGGCGTAATCTCGGATATCATCTCTCTTGACGCTTCGGTACGGGATGAAATAGCGGTTGCCATCGCTGGAGAAGACAAATTTTTTCCTGCCGGGACTTCCGGAAAAAGCGTCTCTGTCACCTCCATCAAGCGCCAGGTATGCGTGCCGCGGTAATTGGCCCGCGCTGCGGTAATCAATGCGGTCAAACGAAAATCGCGATCGAATTCGTAAATTTTCACGCCGCGCAATTCTCCGTCCGTGCGTACGTCCTTGACGTTCAAAAAACGTGAACCGATCACATTGCCGCTCAGCCCATGGTCCTTGACCACGTCTTTCGCCCACCAGCCCGAGCGGAACTCCTGGGACACCGATGCCCCTTGCGCACGCAACTTCATCTTCTCCGCCATCTCGGTCATCATCGGCGACACAAATTCGCCGAATACGAAGGTGATGACCACAAACAGCAACCCAATCCTTGCCAGCATCCAGACCGCCATCAGCGTCGACATGCTGGACACGCGCATGATCGTAAATTCCGATCTGGATGCAAATTGCGCCAGTGCCCAGATCGTGCCGATCAATGCCGCAATCGGCATCAGCTCATACGTATAACCCGGCAAGCCCAGCAGCACATACAGAAATGCATGTTGCAACTGATAACCGCCGCGTCCGACCGATTTCAATTCCCCCATCAAGTCGAAGAATGCAAACAGCGCAAGAAATGCGGCGAGCACAAAAAAAACCGATCGAATGATTTCAGTCGCGAAGTATCTTTGCAGGATTTTCATTTGGAGACCACATGCTGCTTGAACAAACAGGCACGCTTGAGGGATGCCAACGCGACGAGCGGATGATAGCGGCTGTTCATTTTCAAGCGCCACGCAAACAGCGACGCGATCATGACGACCGCCAGCGCATGGATCGGCCACCACGCCACGTGAAACGACAAACGGTTTTGCACGACCTGCGCCTGAAACACGCTCACCATATTGCTATAGACAACAAACAGCAACAATGCGATCAGCAGATTGGCCGATCGCCCGGCGCGCGGGTTGACGAAGCTCAGCGGAATCGCGAGCAGCATCAACAACAGTGCCATCAAGGGCAGCGCGCAGCGCCACAGCAATTCGCCGAGGTTGAAGTTATTCCTGTCTGTCAGTAACGCCATCGTTGGCAGCGACGCTGCCGACTTGTCGCTCACCAGCGCCTGCGACTGTCGCGCCACCAGCACGCTGTAGCGTTCGAATTCCATGATCTCGAAATCTGACTGGTTCGGCACGCCGTCATATCGACGCCCCTTCGACATCACCAGAAATTTGTCGCCGCGGCTATTGAATTCGGTTGTCCCTTCCTTGGCAACCACGATAGTGGTGCGATCATCCTTCAAGGTATTGACGAAGATGTTTTTCACTTTGCCCGCATCACCCGCGATACCCTCGACGAAGAAGACACGGTCGGACGAAGAAGATTCCTGAAATTTTCCGGGCGAAATTTTTTTAATGTCTTCACGCTTTTCGAATCGTTCCCTGAATTCCGCACTCATGCGAGAAGCCCATGGGGTGACGACAAAACTCAGCAATCCGGTCAGCACGATGATCGGCAGGCCGAACATCAATACCGGCTTGATCCAGCGCGTCAGGCTTAATCCGGATGCAAACCAGACCACCATTTCGGAATCCTGATAGCTGCGCGTGACTACCAGCAGCACCGAAACAAAACCAGTCAGGATGAGAAGAACGGGCAGCAACTTGAGCGCCTCGAAGCCGATCAATTCAATTACATCCTGTGAATCGACCCTGCCGCCGGCGGCTTGGCCGAGGATACGGATCAACATCACGGTGATGGTAATGGTAAAAAGTGTAGTGAAGACGGCGCCAGCGGTACTGACAAGTTCGCGTCGGAGTGCGCGCTGAAAAATCATTTGGAGACTATATTTGAAGACTATAATTGCAGTTCGATAAGGAGCGGAACTGATGGACTTTAGCATAAAAACATTCGACGCAAAGAATACCATCGCGGCAGCCAAGACGGGGTGTATCGCAGTCGGCGTTTTTGAAAACAAGAAGTTGTCACAAGCGGCGCTGGCATTGGACCACAAGGGTGAAATCACCGCCGCGCTCAAATCGGGCGACATTTCCGGCAAACCCGGCAGCACGCTTTTGATGCGCCGCATTAACGGCGCCGCCGCCGAGCGCATTCTCCTAGTCGGCCTGGGCAAGGAAGAACCGATTATCGAAAAGGATTTGTCATCCGCGCTGCAATCGGTCGCGCGCACTTTTTCGTCGTTGGGCGCCAGCGACGCGATCGTCGCGCTCCCATTCGACAAGGTAAAAGAACGCGATGCGGATTGGGGCGTTCGCGCCGCCGTGCTCGCCGCGCGTGAAAGCAGCTATCGTTCTGACATCCTGAAGAGCAAAAAAGATCCTGCCCAAAATGGCGTAAAGAAAATCGCGTTCGCCGTTTCCACCGCTGCTGCCGCTGCTGCAAAAAATACAGTGACACAAGCTGTTGCGGTAGCGAACGGCATCGACCTGACCAAAGACCTCGGCAACCTGCCGGGCAATGTCTGCACGCCGACCTACCTCGCCAACACGGCGAAAAAGCTGGCGAAAGATTTCAAGCTGAGTGTTGAGATACTGGATCGCAAGCAGTTGCAAGCGCTCAAGATGGGCAGCTTTCTGTCGGTAACGAACGGCAGCGATGAGCCACCGAAATTTATCGTCATCAAGCACATGGGCGGTAAAGCGAAAGACGCGCCGACCGTGCTGGTCGGCAAAGGCATCACGTTCGACTCCGGCGGCATCTCGATCAAGGCGGGTTCCGGCATGGACGAGATGAAATACGACATGTGCGGCGCCGCATCGGTGCTCGGCACATTCCGCGCGATTGCGGAAATGAAGCTGAAGTTGAATGTGATCGGCGTCATTCCATCGTGCGAAAACATGCCGAACGGCCGCGCCACCAAACCGGGCGATATCGTCACCTCGATGTCCGGCCAGACAATTGAAGTTCTCAATACCGACGCCGAAGGCCGTTTGATCCTGTGTGACGCGCTGACCTATGTCGAGCGTTTCAATCCGGCTGCGGTTGTCGATATTGCGACCCTCACCGGCGCATGCGTGACCTCCTTGGGTCATCACAATTCCGGCCTGTTTACCCGTCACGACAAGGCGCATGACGCGCTCGCCGAAGAATTGCTGACTGCCGGCAAGACCACCGGCGACACTGCATGGCGCATGCCGGTCGAGGATGCCTATCAGGAACAGCTCAAGTCGAATTTCGCCGACATGGCGAACATCGGCGGCCCGGCCGGCGGCAGCATTACCGCAGCCTGTTTTCTGGAGCGCTTTACCAAGAAATATACGTGGGCGCATCTGGATATCGCCGGTACTGCCTGGAAGAGCGGCGGGGCAAAAGGCGCGACCGGTCGGCCAGTGCCGTTGCTGACGGCGTTCCTGATTAATCGTGCAAAATAAATCTCCGAGCAGTACCACTATCTGACTCCAGACTGCACCAGTCAAATTGCGTCTTTTTCCGCCAGGCCGATTCGATGTCCCAGTGGAACATCCTCGTATTCCATCAATAACGCACGCGTTACGATACCCGTGCCGGCTGCAATTTCGTCGGCCGCAAGCAGAAGGATGCGACAAAGCGCAACTTCCTGCATCGCGGCGCGCGATTTCGAACACCGGTTAACGCCACCATTGATGGAGCTCCCTTAATCCAGGCTATAGTCGACGCCGCGCATCTCTGCTTTGTTGTACTGCGCATTCTTGATAGTGTCACTCGTGATTGCAGTGACCACGGTAGCATTAGTGATGTTGTATTTTTTACCAAACCCTGACTTCCATGTTTTCCACAAAGCCTTGAAATCGAGCCCCCATACTTTTGCGTCATCTGCGGGACTTTGTGTGTAGAAGATCGAATCATTTTGCAAGCTGGCGCTGTGTTCACGCACGCATTGCCAACGCGCTCCCTCTCCCGCGATCTTGGTATAGGCGTCGAGATTCTTCTCTTCTTCGCCGTCAGTAAGATCGACCAAATTTGCATCGTCGTCGCCATCATGCCTGTTGCTGAACTTCTCGTTACCGCCGGGGACTGCGCCAGCGACAAACATCGTTGCCGCGTTGTCTTTAGCCGCGTCATTTGCCGAGTCCAGGACAGAAGTAACATAGCCGGTAAATTGATTTGCGTGCTGAAACTCCAAGGTCATGCGTTCTTCTTTGTCGCCTTTCATATAGGGGACGCTGATTGAGTAGATAAATGGATCCAGCTCGTCTACTGCTTCATCATCCAAGGCTTGTCCTGGTGCAGTCCACGTTTCATTTTCAATATTGACGCCAACGCTTGCATTCTCTATTCCCGCCTGCTGCAGCGCATCTGTTTTATTCGCGGAGGGATCCACCATATGCTCAGAGTAGACATTGCCGTTTCGTCCGTCTCCCACGAGCACTTGCTCCTTCTCGTACTTCATGTCGTCGGCGTACCCCGCTTGCCACAAGTTCTTTCTTTGCAAAACATTTTTGTTGACTTTGGGTGCGGCGTTCTCGACCAACTGCGTGGTCGACTCACGATTGGAAAACTTGCCTTGCAATAGCGCCGCCTCTTCTGCGTCCCTCTTTTGCACTGGCTCATCCTCTTCTGCGCCTTTTCGCTGCGCAGTCTCGCCGGCAATGCTTGCTATCTGTTTACGCTGCGCTACCGCGCGTGGACTTTGCGCCATCATGTCGGATAACTTGCGCTGCGCAATCGCCGATGTCCGATTATCGACAAAGCCCGTCTGTTCATTGACGACATCGGCGTGTCGGGTCGCCGCGCTGCGTTGTTGCCCGGATTGGCGTTGTGCCGGCTGCTTCATGTTGGCCTCTCTCTTCTGGCAATAACAAACAATTCAATCAAGGTCACTTCGCGCAAGGCTTAATCGCACTTTCAATTCGAAAAATGAACCGAGCGAAAGCGGATAAGGCAATGCCAGTTCATCCTGACACGCCCACAATCGCGTCTACCAGCCACTGGAAAAAAGTTCGCGGGGGAGCGGCAGGAATTGGGAGCGGCGCACGAGGGATCGCCTGCACTGGGCCAACTGCCGCCAGTCTTCTGGCATTTGCCTCCGTCAACATTCGATTGGCGTAGTCATAGGATCGCGACGCTTGCGCGCCTTCTGCCCGAAGGTAAAAAAGGATATCGAAAAGAACGGTGTCGTAGTGTGCCAATCCGTCCGGCAGGATTTTTGCATAATCAATCCGTGCATTGATCACATCTCTCTGTGCCGGGGTCAAATCGCCGTTTATCTGATCCAGATTCGCCTCCGTGCTCAGATGATCCCAATTGGCGGACATGATATCCATTTGTGCTACCGCACCCAATGCAACATCATCAAATTGATTAGGCGTGAGGCCAAATTGCGCATCGGCGGGAGCGACAACGCCTACCGGCGCGGGCAGATTCATGTTGGCCAAATGACCTACGCCGGCAGCCGTATTGGTATCGTATTGGAGCGCTGCAGTGATATGCATCATCTCATGCAAAATCGCGCCAATGTAACGCGTTAAATCATTATAGGTGCCGTGCAACTCGGTACGAAGACCATAATTGATACTGTAAATCTGACCGATCAGAACCACGGGCGCGATTGACGCCACCGGCTGCGCGTTGGCCTGATAATTGAAATCCATATGCGCGAGGTGTGCTTCCACATCGGCATAGGCCTGTACCAGTGCCGGGTCGGCGGCTATTATTTGCCTGATCTGCACATCGGTCTGGGTTGGCTCTACAACCGCCCACATCGCTGCCATCGTGGGATATACCACTCTCTGGATAATAAGAGACTGGCCACCATTATTTTTTACCTGGGACTGCGCATCGGCTGTTTTCGCCTGAACAGTTTTCATACCCTGCTGGCTCGCCCGCGCGCCCATCATATCGGCTTCCTGCTCTAGACCCTGATCGTCATTGATCGCCACGCCTTTGGCCTGCATGGTCGGCTGCACCCTGCCCTGCTTCTGCTGCACCACATGCCACGCTTCATGCGGCAAATGCTGCTCCTGGCCCGGCCCGACATGGATATCCGCTCCCTGTGCATAGGCCAGCGCCTGCAACTGCGCAGGTTTAGCTGAGTTGTAATGCACCTTCACGTCGTCCATTCCGATGCCGGACAGATTTTCTATTCCTGCTTTCAGGTTATCGGGCAAACCTGTATTGTTGGCTTTGGGTGCGGCATCCTCGACTAGT
>CAMLDH010000060.1 GCA_946478765.1 uncultured Oxalobacteraceae bacterium
TGCGAGGGTGGGGCGATGACATTTTTCTGGGATTGCATCCCTGCCTACGGCCCTTATTGACGCCCTGCGAAGTACGTGGTACGGCCTTGGAGCGGAATGTTAGACTTTGGAGTGATGATCGGCATATGCCACTCCATGACCAAGCGACCAATCCATACGTGAATTTTCAACCAGAGCAACCATGATGTCATCCGCCCGGAAGCCTGCTTGCA
Organism: uncultured Oxalobacteraceae bacterium; assembly: GCA_946478765.1. The sequence continues at coordinate 213 of CAMLDH010000060.1, forward strand.
CTGCTCTGTCAGAAACATGACGGAATAGTGCTCGCTTCTGATCATCAGTGCGCCCGGTCAAAAAAACTATTTCAACAATGCAAGTGTCGTTTGATCGGTTTACGCCTCCGAAATGAGGATCAAGAATGATTTCTTCAGCTTCGAATCGAGAAATTAGCTGAAAAAGATCGTTCGGCGGAACATTGCAAGTTTTCACAAGCCCATCTTGAACAGCCTCCGCAAGAGCTTTTACCTTGCTTGACGGGAGGTGTCTGGGGGCTGATATTTTGGTTAGTGGCATGGGGGAGTGCGGATTTAAGAGTGTTAGAAAAACGGCATTGCATTAATGCTTAACGACGCTGTAGAAAAAGTCTTTTTGCCGATTTTTGAGCGCTGTAAGTCATTGACATCCTGTCAGATCAAATCAGCACTACTACAAATCACGTGCGCTTCGGCCCTTTGCGATGCGCCTTGGGCTTGGGTTTTCCCGCATCGACAGCGCGATTGCCAACCTCGGTTTTCGCTTTGAACGGCGCCTTCTCACCAAGCTTCTTTTCGCCCACTCTTCTATCGCCCCCTGTTTTGGGGGCGGACAAGGGGATTTTCCTGCCGGCGGGTTTGCCGTCTGCCGGAGAGCCCCCGCCAGCTTGGCTGATGCGCAACTGCTGTCCCGCCACCCACACGGTTTTCAGATGTTCAAGAAGCTCTTTTGGCATGCCGTCCGGTAAATCCAGCACACTGTAGTCATCGAAGATTTCGATGCGGCCGATATATTTGGAATCGAGGCCTGCCTCGTTGGCGATGGCGCCGACAATATTGCCGGGCTTGACGCCATGCGCATGGCCGACTTCGATGCGGAATGTACTCATGCCGACATCGGCGGTACGTTCAATCCGCTCTTTCTTTGGAAATGCGGGCCGTTCGGTTTGATCCTTGCGCTCAATGCGCTCATTGCGTTCAAAACGCTCCGGCCGCTCCGCTTTGTCGCTCCGTTCGGTGCGCTCAAACCTGGCCGCAGGGGCCGGTTTGTCCCTGGTCCAGGCGGGTTCGCCTTGCGGCTCGCGCTTGTTTTTATCCAGCAGCAGCGGCACATCGCCGCGCGCCATCTTGGCGAGCGCGGCGGCAATTTCACTGGCCGGGATATTGTTCTCGCGCTCATAGTCTTCAATCAGCGACTGAAAACTTTCCAGGCCGCCGGCAGCCAGGGTGTCGCTGATTTGCGCTTTGAACTTGGCGATCCGCACGTCGTTGACGGCCTGAATGGTTGGCAATTCCAGTGGCGATATCGGTTGCCGTGTCGCGCGCTCGATCGCTTTGAGCAAATTCCTTTCACGCGGGGTGATGAATAAAATCGCCTCGCCGCTACGCCCGGCGCGTCCGGTACGGCCGATGCGATGGGTATAGCTTTCCGGATCGTGCGGGACATCGTATTTGATGACGTGGCTGATGCGTTCGACATCCAGGCCGCGTGCGGCCACATCGGTGGCGACCAGGATATCGATCTTGCCGTCCTTGAGCTGCTGGATGGTGCGTTCGCGTTGTAGCTGCACAATGTCGCCGTTAATTGCCGCTGCGGAAAAACCGCGCGCCTGCAATTTGCCCGCCAGCTCCTCCGTGCCTAATTTGGTGCGCGAAAAAATGATCATGCCGTCGAAGGTTTCGGCTTCCAGGATACGCGTCAGCGCATCGAGTTTCTGCATGCCGCTGACCAGCCAGTAGCGCTGGCGAATGTTGTCCGCGGTGCCGGTTTTTGCGGCAATGGTGACTTCAGCAGGATTGCGCAAGTAGGTTTGTGCGATGCGCTTGATCACCGAAGGCATGGTCGCGGAGAACAATGCCGTCTGGCGCGTGGCCGGCGTCTTTTGAAGGATGGTTTCCACGTCGTCGATAAAGCCCATGCGCAGCATTTCGTCGGCTTCATCCAGCACCAGCGTTTTGAGGTGCGATAGATCCAGCGAATTTTTTTCCAGGTGATCAATCACGCGCCCAGGCGTGCCCACGATGACATGGACGCCCCGGCGCAATGCACTCAGCTGGGGGCCATAACTCTGGCCACCATAAATCGGCAGCACATGAAAGCCGGGAATATGCGAGGCGTAACGTTGAAATGCTTCGGCCACCTGGATCGCCAGTTCGCGCGTCGGCGCCAGCACCAGGGCTTGCGGTGTATTTTGCTTGATGTCAATGCGGGAAAGAATGGGGAGTGCGAAGGCGGCTGTTTTACCGGTGCCGGTTTGCGCCTGGCCAAGCACATCGCGATTGGCCAGCAAGAGTGGAATGGTGGCAGCCTGAATCGGCGATGGCGCCTCATAGCCGAGTTCCTTCAGCACGCGCAACAGGGACTCGCTCAGGTTTAAATCGGCAAATAACGGAATGGGGGTTTCAGACATGGCATTGCTCACAGGTTCGCTCGAATCGCAGGTTGCGAAAGAATATGGGGGCGTAGTTTACTCTGTTGGGGCGCAGGTGGGGCTTATACCAATCTGATTCGCTTCGGCTCACTTGAGCTTAACTTTGCCGTGATAAGTCTTGCCCGGCGGCGGCGCCACCGGTTTGACGCGCGCTGCTGCCAATAGCCGGGCGCACTCGCTGCTTTCTCGCGGCCCGGTATTGATCAAGGGGAGCAGGGCAGCGACCGGCGCCACGGCTGCCAGCGCGATCGCGCCACCTGCTCGCATTGCCATTACACCCTTGTCCACATTCACGCGCGGCTCGTTGAAGCTGCCGCGCACATAGAGTGGCGCCCTGAGCGAAAACACGCGCAGCCCTTTGCTGTTGGGCTTGATCGTCAAATCCAGTTGTTCCTGCGTCAAATTGATGCTGCCGCTGACATCGACAATGGCATCGTCCGTATCGACGATAAAGCTGCGGGTTTGCATCACGCCGTTGGTCACGCCAAAATCGGTCGCCATGCAATTGAGTTTGACTTGCTTGTCGCCGGCCAGACGGGTGAGGATCACGTTGCCGATATTGAGGCCCATTTCTTCGAGCAAGAGTTTGCTGATCGTGCCTTGACTGATCAGGGTCTTGATTTCCCCGTTGGACGCGCCCAGCAAGCTGGCGACCGAGTTGCCGACCGCGGACAAGGATGCATCGCCGTCGATTTCACCGACACTCGCTTGCAGCGGCTCCAGGGCCGAATACAATTGTTTCAACTTCAAATGGCGGGCGGTCACTTTGATGGTCGCCTTGATCGCATTCTTGCCGGCTTTGCCGCTGCCGTCGAGCGTGATGTCCGAACGCAGGCTGCCTCCCGCCATGTCGAAATTGAGCGGCAACAAGGACAACACGCCGTCTTGCAGATGCAGATTCGTCGTCAGCTTGTTGATCGGCAGTTCCTTTTTGCGAATGATTTTTTCGGCGCTGAATTTGATGTCGGCATCGATACTGGTCCAGCGTTCCGTCTTGAACGGTTCGACCGGCAGCACTTTGCCGGTCGGTTGGACGGCAACTGCGCCGCGTTCGGCCTTGCCGGCGTTCGAGTCGGCGCCGATCAGGGGCGCCAGATCGGCAAAGTGCAACACGTGCGACACAACCGTCCCGGATAACAGCGCGCGCGGTTGTTTCGATTGATAGTCGAGGCTGCCGCCGATATCGCTGGCGCCGACCTTGCCGCTAAATTTTTCGTACACCCAGTGCGCGTCATGCGGGCTCAAGGTGCCGGTCAAATGGCCTTCCGTCGCAAACGGCGGTGTCTCCGGCAAGACGATGCCGGTCAGCGCATACAGCCGGGCCATGCTCGCGCCGGACAGTTTCAGGCGCATGTCGAGTGCCGCCAAGTCAGTCGGCTTGGTGAGCGTGCCTTCGACGGCGATCACGGTTTTTCCCATGCGCAGATGGGCCATGATCGGGTAGGGCGCGGTTTGATGTTGCAGCGATAACACGGCGCCGGCACGGCCGTTGCCGCTGATCGCTTCGCCCTTGAACTTACCGCGCAATTGCCATGCCACGCCATAGCTGGGATCCGCGTTGAGCGTATCGATATCGGCTGTCACGTCGGCATGCTGGACGGCGTCGATCAGGTGCACGCTGCCTTTGGCGAAGACGACACGTTGCAATTCCAGCCGCCAGGGCGAGGGCGTGTCATCGTTTTTGAAAGTCCAGTTGTTCTTGCCATCGGCGCTGCGCAGCAAGCTGACGACGGGCGCATCGAAACGCAGGACGGGGATCGCGATCTTTTTTTCCAGCAATGCCAACGGGTTCAGCGAAAAGGCGAACGCGCGGATGTGCGCCATCTCGGCTTGGGCCTCGCTCGGCGCTGTCATGGCGGGCGGATTGCCGATGTGAATATCTTGTGCGACCAAATGCGGCCACGGAATCATGCTGCGCCAACCGTCATCCGGCCCGGCCGGCTTTTCCCACGTCAGCGAGAGCTCGCCTGCGATCGAAAACGGGCGGCCGAGCGCTTCGCTGGTACGCGCATTGAACCAGGGCTTGGCCCGGTTCCAATCGACATTGAGCAACACGGCCAGCGTGACCGCAGGCACAGCGATCAGACCGGCGGCGACGGCGAGCGCTATTTTCATGCGGCGCGGCTGGTTCATCGCAGAAAGGTACCGGCGCCAAACAAGCCGACCAGGCTTAGGGTGATATTCATGGAGAGACTCTTTCGGTGATGAATGATGCGGTGCAAACCACGCCAAGGACCCACGGCGGACAACATCGATCCGTAAAATGACAATGGCGCGGCACCGATACGGTCGTCGCGCCATTGTCATTTTTCTACAGCCGTTGTTATTGGCAGTTCAGTGTGACGCTGCCACCTTCGCGGGTCTGTACGTGCAATGCCGGGCCATCGCCACAACGATACCTGACGTCGAGTTGCTTCAAATGATTTGGCGCGGGATCGCCGCATAGTTCGTTGGTCGCTGCGATCGAAATATTGCGGCGCCAGCCGGCCGCTTGCTGCACTGTATCCCGGATATTGCAAGATGCATCGCGGATACCGTAACTGGCATGCTCAATGATGATTCGCCCTACCCATCTGCCTTGCTGACCCTGGCGGCTTTGCGCCTCGATACCATCGCGGTAACCTTGATCGTAACCGCGGCGATATTCGGCGCTCTGCGCAAATGCCGATGCCGACATCGCGCCGAGGGTGATAAAGCCGAGGGCGCACAGAACGCCTTTGCGTACGAGTTCAGTATTCATTTTTTTCCTTGAAATTGCGAATGATTACCTTGGATGGCAATGCATTGCGCTTCTGTGCGGTAGCGCCCGGATGACTTGAAATGGTTTTCGTTCCCCATTGCAGAGGCTCTATTTAATAGCGGTATGGATTATCGGGACGGTGGTCATAGCGATTCGGGACGCCGTCGCCATCGCGGGGCGGGGGCGCATTGCCGATAACGATATTGAGGTCGACCTGGGCGAATGCCTGGGCCGGGATAAAGGCGGCAGTGCCGATGGCGATGGCTGCGGCAGCGACGAAAATCCGTTTCATGTCAGTCTCCAGAAGAGGTGGTGTATGGAATCACTTTATCGCGTTCGATCAAGGCCACAAGCGCTGATGCATCTGCTTACAATTGAAACATCTTTCTCAGTAAATGAACGGTGGCATGCGATACCATACAATGCATTCCACGATGCGCAGCCCTCATTCGAAACGCCCGCTGCTCCCCGGAATGGCGCCCATATTCCGCCTAACTGAGACGTCCTGATGAAACCAGCAAACAAATTAAATCCCGCAGCTGCCGTACGCTGGGCGCGATTGGCACATGGCGTCGAAAGATATCAATTTCTCGAAGGGCTCGATCGCATGGCGCTGGGACCAGGGTTATCAAGACGCGCTGCGCGCCATTGAACACGCCGGCTGGCTTGCGGCGGTCCCGGAAGAGACGGGTCTGGTGCTGCATGAGCTGCCGCCGCTCGCCAAAGGGCGGCGCGCCGCAGACAGGTGAGCGCCGGTGTAGTGCTATTGCATGTGCCAGCCGCGTCGAATCGGAAACTTATCCAGATCCTATCTATTTGCCGGTGCACAACGTTCAACCAGGCTGCCCGGATAAGCATTGGTCCAAATTTTGCAGGGGAGTACACGCAACTCTTGTCTTGGCATTCAAAAGGAAACAGCAATGCAACAAATTGCCGAAATCATGACGCGCGGTGTAACGACCATTTCGCCTGACGACAATATCCGCCGCGCCGCACAATTGATGGACGAACTTAATGTCGGCGCGATTCCGGTCTGCGATCACGACGAGTTGATTGGCATAATCACCGACCGCGATATCACGGTCCGTGCCACTTCGGCCGGCGAGCAACCGGAGGATACGCAGGTGAAAGATGTGATGTCGGTCGACGTGCGCTGGTGCTTCGACAACCAGACCGTGGACGAGGTGATGGATCAGATGCGCGGCGCGCAGATTCGCCGGATTCCGGTCAAGGACCATGACACCCAAAAGTTGGTCGGCATTGTCTCGCTCGGTGACGTTGCAACCAAGCACTCAGCTGAAGTGGATCGGACACTCGAAGAGATATCCAATCCGTCGCAACCGGATCGTCCGGAGAAGGCATAACACGCATTGATCATGCGACCACTACGGGTCACGGAGGCAGGACGGCTTTTTTTCTGCGCTTCGGGGCCAGCATTGTTCCGCTGCAGCTCGGGGCGCCACAATGGCATGTGAATGCGCGTTTGATCGCAGCGGTATGGCGTTCATCGTAAATGAGCGCATAGTTGTGGCTCAGTTCTTCGCCACGCCCGATGTCTCTTAGCGAATAGATATAGACACGGCCGTCGTCGTGCTCCATGGCTTCACAGTTGGGTTCGCATGAATGGTTGATGAAACGCGCGGCATTGCCGCGGCTTCCGCCATCGATGACGCGACCGTCAGCAAGGCTGAAGAAGAAGGTGTGGTTGACAGGGCCTGCTTTTTCATTGGTGCGGCGAATCGCTTCCGCCCATGCGATGCGTTCGCCCTTGTACTCAATGATGCGTTCGCCCGCCGCGATTCTGCGGCGCGCAAATACGCCGCTCCCATGCACTTGGGACGCTTTGACGACATATGAGGCGAGTTTGCGGGCGGCCTTTGCCTCTGCTTGTTCAGGGGTTTTCATATCGGATCTGCGCATAGGTTGTCGAGGACAGAAGCAGACCGCGTAGCGGCACGCGATTTCCCCATTAAACGCACATCGCCGCGATTCCTGGCAAAGGAAACCATTGGTGCAATTTTTGCAGCGAAGTGCAGATAGTCCCCCGTTACCGCGAGTGAGAAAATCATGCCAGCGAAAACCGCACATGGAAAATCCGACAAGCCGGAAATTCCCGGCACGATTCTGCGATCCGACAAACATGCACAGCAGATATGGAGGAGGGCGCACGACAGTGCGGTGACTACCTACGGCGAAGGCGGCCGCGCGCATCGGGTAGCGTATGCGGCGCTCAAGCACCAGTATGAGAAGCGCGGCGACCGGTGGGTAAGAAAGGCTCAGCCGGGACCGTCCGATCCGCAAGCCGCCCGCGGGCCGGAGACGTCGCCTGCATCGACGGATAATCCTCCCGCGCCGACGGCCAGAGGCAAGGTTGCCAAGACTAAACAGGAAGCGCTGGAAAAGGCTAGGCAAGCACGCCAGGAAGACGCGAAAGCACGCCGAAGACAAGCACGAACGGATGGTTGAGCCCGACAGTGCGTAGAGAAAATGTGTTGTCTGCAGGATTGCCCGTCAGGAGTGCGGTATAAATTTTTCCAAAAAATGTAAAAAAGCGGTGGTGCCGCGCTAGTAGTTCGCCAACCTTCAATTTACGGAAGTGCCATCGGCGTCGCGATTCGGAAGGCGCAATCGAGTTATGCGGTATACTGCGCACTCGTTGGGTGGATTATCCCTTTGTTGAATTCATCGTTAGTCCTCCAATCTTTCACCTTCCTCGGTTGCACGCATGTTGGGGCTTCAGGCGTGCTGACTATTTCCAATGTTTACCGTCGTGCAATGAGCAGGTGCTCATACGGCCCTTAGAAGCTCTTTTTATTGCTGCCCGTTACACGAGGCATGCAACGAGCGCAAAATCGCAGCAGCCTGCTCGCAGGCCGGCTTGTCCTCCACGGGCAACCCCTTTACATGGAAATGAATAATGTCTAAAGAAGAACTTCTTGAAATGAACGGCCTGGTCGAGGAAGTGCTTCCGGATTCCCGGTTCCGCGTGAACCTTGACAATGGCCACCAGCTTATTGCCTACACATCGGGGAAAATGCGGATGAACCATATCCGGATTCTTGCGGGCGACAAGGTGACGCTTGAGTTGTCACCCTACGATCTGAGCAAGGGACGCATTACATTTCGCCATATCGAACAGCGCGGACCGAGCTCGGGGCAGCAACGCCGCCGGTATTAGAGCGGTTTGCAGATGACGGTAGGGCGGCCCGCGTAGGGTGCGCCCTGCGCACCAGTGCATCTAACGTCCGGTACGCGGAGCGCCCTGGTAGGCCACTCCCCTTTCGCAGGCGGATTGCAGGCGGATCGCAGTCGATCCGAAATCTCTGCCACACCGCTACCTGATTCGCAAACCGATCTAAGCGCAATGCCTTGTTTCAGGCTGGCGCCGGTGCATTCGGCGAGATGCCGCCGGCCCGACTGGGCCGCTTCCCGGAAGAACCATACTTCGGCGGGCGCGGGTCGAGGCCGGCCATGATGTCGTCGATCTGGTCCGCATCAAGGGTTTCCCACTCGAGCAGCGCCTTGCTCATCGCTTCCACCTTGTCCCGATTCGCTTCCAGCAGGCGGCGCGCCAATACGTACTGGCGGTCGAGGAGACTGCGAATTTCATCATCGACTTTTTGCTGCGTCTCTTCAGACACCGATTTCGATGCCATGCCCAAACCTGCGTCCCGATCGTCCATGTACACCATGGTCCCCAGCGCGGCCGACATGCCGTAGCGTGTCACCATCGCGCGCGCCAGGTTGGTCGCACGCTCGAAATCATTCGAGGCGCCGGTGGATTTCTGGTCCAGGAAGAGCTCTTCCGCAATCCGTCCGCCAAACAGGATCGCGATGTCTTCCAGCATCTTGTCCTTGTACCTGTTCACGCGATCGTGTTCCGGCAATTGCCAGGTCAACCCGAGCGCATAGCCGCGCGGCATGATGGTGACCTTGTGCACCGGATCGGCGGTCGGCAGCAGCTTGGCCACCACCGCATGGCCTGACTCGTGATACGCGGTGTTGCGCCGCTCTTCCTCGCGGATCACCGCCGATTGGCGTGCCGGTCCCATGATGATCTTGTCTTTCGCATCCTCGAAGTCCTGCATGTCGACTACCTGCTTGTCGCGACGCGCAGCGAACAACGCCGATTCATTCACCAGATTGGCCAGTTCAGCGCCGGAAAAGCCGGGCGTGCCGCGCGCCAGTACATTGGCCTGCACGTCCCCGGCAATCGGCACCTTGCGCATGTGGACTTGCAGGATTTGCTCGCGTCCGCGAATGTCCGGCAAGCCCACGGTCACCTGCCGGTCGAAACGGCCCGGACGCAACAAGGCCTTGTCCAGCACATCGGCCCGATTCGTCGCCGCAATCACGATGACGCCGGAACTGGCTTCGAAACCGTCCATCTCCACCAGCAACTGGTTCAGCGTCTGTTCGCGCTCGTCGTTGCCGCCACCCATGCCGCCGCCGCGTGCACGACCGACCGCGTCGATCTCGTCGATAAACACGATGCAAGGGGAATGCTTTTTGGCGGTGTCAAACAGGTCGCGCACACGCGACGCACCGACGCCGACAAACATCTCGACAAAGTCCGATCCGGAAATGCTAAAGAACGGCACCTTCGCTTCGCCTGCGATCGCACGCGCAAGCAAGGTCTTGCCCGTGCCGGGCGGACCCACCATCAATATGCCGCGCGGAATGCGGCCGCCCAGTTGCTGAAACCTGTGCGGGGCGCGCAGGAACTCGACAATTTCCTCGACTTCTTCCTTGGCCTCGTCGCAACCGGCCACATCGGCGAAGGTGCCCAGGTTGGCATTTTCATCGAGCATGCGCGCTTTGGATTTCCCCATCGAAAGCGGGCCGCCTTTGCCGCCGCCTTGCGATTTACGCATGAAGAAAATCCATACCCCGAACATCAGCAGCATCGGAAACCAGGAAATGAACATCTGTGACAGGAAAGACGGGCCTTCAGGATATCGGACATCGAATTTGACGCCGTTATCGATCAAGTCATTGATCAGGCCGCGATCCAGAATGGTCGAGGTCGTCTTCAGTAGCATGCCGTCATTGGTCACCGCGACGATGCTCGTTCCCTCGATCACCGCCTCCTTGATTTTCTTGGCTTTGACTTCCTCCAGAAAATCCGAATACGCAAGCGCAGTGGCGGCAGTGGCGCCGGCGCTGTTGAATTGACTGATGGCGATGAGGGCGGCAATCACGATCGCCGCCAAGAGGGAGATTTGAGAATACTTTAGCTTCACTAACGTTCCTAAATGACAATGACAACGTATTTCGCCTGTTCAGCCTGATGTGCGGCAGAACGGGAAGGCATGCAGGACATCTGCAAATGCACTCCAGCCATTTTACGCAGAATCGGGACGCAGCCAATCTTTTGTTGAGTTGATCCAACAAGCGGGGTGCCTGTAGAATCGGTTTTCTGCTTTTCGTAGGTTTGTTAATGCGGAGACAATTCGATGTTGTACAAATACGTTAAATGGCACTAATACTTGTTAATCAACAGGGCGCAGATTCGCGCCCGTTATCACGGCGTTAGGCCTCGCCGGAAGAGAAGAGAAACGCCATGACGAACACCGGACTCACCCACAGACTTGCGCGCATTGACGACCTCGATGCGCTGAGAGACCTGATAAACGCGGCAATCTCCGAGTTGCAGAAGCCTTTCCTCGACAAAAGCCAGATCGCCTCAAGCCGAACGATCATGGGGCTAGACACTCAACTCGTCGAAGACGGCACGTACTTCATAGTCGAATTACACGGCAAGCTCGCTGGCTGTGGCGGCTGGAGCCGTCGTGCCACGCTCTACGGCGGCGATCAATCGCCGGGTCGTAGCGCTACTCTGTTGGATCCGACGCAGGATGCAGCACGAGTGCGCGCCATGTACACCCATCCTGACCACGTGCGCAAGGGAGTGGGGCGCACGATCCTGGAGCTGTGCGAGGCAGCCGCCAGGCGTGAAGGCTTCAGCAGAGTCGAGCTCATGGCCACGATGGGGGGTGAACCGCTCTATCGTGTCTGCGGCTATGAAGCCATTGAGCGATTGGCAGACGACCGAGGCGGGGCCGCCGTGCCTCTCCTGAGAATGCGCAAGTCACTGTAATCACGCTCCCCCCTAACGCCGTCATTTCGCAGGGTAAAATGACGGCCGTTTCCCCCATTGCATGATCTTGAATGCTTGGGCGGTCGCATTTTCCCTCCTTTCCCCCGGTACGATAAGCTGACGATGCCCCCAATTGCGAACGAAGAACCGCCCCTTCAACCCTGCGCTACGCGCATTAACAACATCCCCAAGGAAGCGATCGATGCAGCGGAAAAGCATCTGGGGGACATTCTTTCGATGGCGATGGAGCATGCGCATCCGCAGGCGGCGGTGGTCGTATCGGATGCGCGATGTGAGCTCGCGGTTGCTCTTGCCGAGGGTTACCGGCGCTGTCTTCCTACTGCGAGATTCATCGATTTTGATACGGTGTCTGCGGAGACTGTCCTCGCTGCTTTTGATCCCCTCGCACCGGGCGATCTGGTCGTGCTCATTCAATCGACCAACTTTCGCCTGGAGGCTTACCGCATTCGCGTCGAACTCTTCAAACGCGCGCTGAAGGTAATTGAGCATCCGCATCTGGCCCGCATGCCGGGACCGCAAGCGCTCTACTACATCGAGTCGCTGGCCTATGATCCCGCCTATTTTCGAGGCGTGGGCAATGCGCTGAAGCGGCGCATTGATCGCGCGTCTTCAGGGGTGGTCGATAGCGGCGGTGAGCGCCTGCTCTTCGCTTCGCCCTTTGAGTCCGCGAAACTGAACGTGGGCGATTACACTGACATGAAAAACATCGGTGGCCAGTTCCCGATCGGCGAGGTTTTTACGGAAGCACAAGACCTGGAGGCAGTGAACGGACGCGTGCGCATTTTTGTTTTTGGCGACACGTCATTTACGGTCAACAAGCCGGAAGCGCCCATTACACTGGTGGTCACGAAGGGAAGGGTGAGCGGCGTGATCGATTCCACGCCTGAGTTCGACAAGGTGCTCGCCAATATTCGCGCCGATGAGGGCGAGGTGTGGGTGCGTGAACTGGGCTTCGGCATGAACCGCGCCTTTACACGGGAGCGGACGGTCAGCGATATCGGTACCTACGAACGCATGTGCGGCATTCATCTGTCGCTCGGCGCCAAACACGGGGTCTATAACAAACCCAATTTCAGGCGCGCCGACACCCGACATCATGTTGACGTCTTTGCCGTAACGGAATCCGTCACCCTTGACGATGACGTGGTGTATCGCAACGGCGCCTGGCAGGTTTGACCGGATTATTTTTTCGCCTTCTTCGGCTTTTTTGCCTTGGTATCGACGCTGCAATTCTCATCCAGAAACTGCAGCGCCCGAACATAGCGCGTGTCCGACTCATCCAGCAGTCTCTCGGTCGCCTCCGGCAAGAATTCTTCTTCCCAGAGCGACAACAAGTTGTGCTTGATCTCGAACGGCGCCGACTGCTCGATGAAAGTCGAGACTGCCGTGCTGTCGAATCCATTCTTGCGGACCTGGCGCACCATCGCCCGCGCCTCGGCGTCGGACACCGTCGTCTTTGGTTTTGCACCAGTGGCAAGGCACATGAAGAGCGTCAGGCGGGAGTACGGGTCTTCCTTGCCGCCGGTGGCATCGTGCCACGCCTTCGATACAAACTTATCGAAGCTGTCGACGTCCTCCAGTCCGGTTTCGCACATGAAGTAGCGCGACTCGAAGATATTCAGCAAACCGTCAAGCGCCATGCCGGCATCGAGCAGTAACGGCGCGTCGTGCTTTTCCATCTCGCGCCGGATGCCGTCCGCGATTTCTTTGTAGTCGTCCGGAACGTCATCCAGCACGGCCTTTGGAATGCGCATCTTGCCGTCGGCCAGCACCTTGGTTCGGACGGCGTCGACCAGCCGGGCAAATTGGTCGCGGCTCGCGCATGGTTTCTCGCCGCCGAACCGCATCAGGAGCGCGCTGCGGATCACGGTTTCGAGCGCAATGAAATCGAGCGACGAGCGCGCTATGCCCATGTGATCGGCAAACCAGAGCCCGGCAGTCATGATGGCGGCGGTCTCTTGCCGGTGCTTGCGTTCTTTCCGGTAGGCGCCCAGCGAAAACGGTTTCGCCAGGGTGCGTTCATCCTGGAAGTCCTTGAGTGCATGCCCTTTGATGTCGCCGTAGACCGTGGATTCGGGCATCGCGTGCAATTTTTTCAGCATGTCGTTGCCGCTGCGCGAATGGAACAGGAAGCTGTTGTCGCGCAGCGAGCAGGCCGCCTTTTCCAGATCGTCGCCGCAACTGTCTTCCAGGTAGAGGCTCACCAGATTGACGATGCGTTTGCGCGCATTCTCAAGATCGGTGTAGAGGTGGCTGGTGCCGAAATGTTCGGCGACCTGCACCGTGCCCTTGGCGCCGTCGCTGATGATGGCCTGGCATTTTGCGGTGTCGATGAGGCCGTGCTGCACGCCAAAGCAAAGCGCCTTTTCAAAAAAAGGCCGCTTGTCGACGATGGCGATGTTCTGTTTGTTGTCGGTCATGAAGTGCAGGAGTGGGGTGGGCGGACGCGTTACAGCGCCGACTCCTCGGACGAGGCCAGGCCGGGTTTGGTTTCCCTGGCGGCGATTTTGGGTTCCGACGTATCGAGCTCGGTCCTTTGCTGTTCCTCGCTCTCCAGCGCCGCTTCCAGCTGCAGGCGTTTCTTCATCCGGGCTTTCAGGACCGGGACAATCTGTTCATACATGTCGTGATGGTCGTGCTTGAGCAACCAGGTCAGCTCGCGCCAGTCGTGGTCGCTCGCCTCGGATCGTTCGACATCATCGCCTTCTTCCGTGTGGTGGCGGTTGAAGGTGCCGAACTGCGCGAAATGGACGACTGCCTCGTCATGGTCGGATAAATAGTCGATCAACGCTTCGCAGCCGCCGTCAACATCACCGATCGCATCGAGGAATTCGCCGGTTTGCGCGCCCTCACGGAACAAGACTGCATTGACCATGCCGCGCAGGCGGGCATGGGTAGGGTCGGCGTAGAGTTTCTCCATCACCAAGGTGCGGGCGAACTGTTCCGGCGTCACCAGCAGGTTGACCACCGATTCCTTGGACGCGTCGTATTCGCGGATGATGGCGAGCAGGTCTTTCGGCGGCAGCTCTTCGAGCACGGCGACCAGCGCGTGATCGCCGTCTGATTCCGCCAGAGAGACGAGTGCGAATTCCGCGCCCGCTATGTCGCCGGCGCGGATGAGATTTGCTGCTTTCACTACGAGCGAATGGGACATGAACTACTCATTTAAAAAATGGGGCGCATCGTGATACGCCGTATGGGTTGCCGAAATAGCCGGCGCATCACGATGCGCCCTACGAAGTCATTTGGACAATCTATTAGCCGCGCCGCTCGAAACCCTGTTCGGCAAGCCAGTCGGCGCCTGCTTCTTCCAGATCCTGTTCATCCTCATCGCCACGTTCCGATTCGTCCGCATCGAGCGTGTCATCGTCACGCGCATCGCCATAGTTGGTGATGGTTTTTCCATGAAGATATTCGAGGCAAACGGCCGTGATCAGGAAGCGCTCGCCGCCGCGTTCCAGCAGGGCCGCTTCCGCCAGCTTTTGCGTCGACGGTTCAAAACGCACGCTGTGCATCAGGTCGTCCCACGCCGGGAATTCATCCGGCTCGGTGGTGGACAGCATGTACATGGCCTGCAGATTGAGGAAGGTCACGCCACCGTGGAAGGCGACTGCGACCATTTCGGGCGCGCTGTCGATCATCGGCATCAGCAACGCAAATTGCGACCGCTTGTCTCTCAACCGTGTTGCAAGTACGTCGTTTCCATCGCAATCGCTTTGCAAGTCTTCAAGCTCGGCTTGGTAGGCCTTTTTCAGGTCTTCAAAAAAATAGGAGAGTGTCACTGTAAAACTTTTTTCATGTAGGTGGTCCAGATTTCTTGGGCAGTTTCAATTGGGTTTTCCAACAAGCTCCGACGCCGATTGTCGTCGTAATCGCGGCGCTTGACCGGATCGGACAGGAGGTCGTACGCCTCCTGGATTTCCCGAAATTTGACGGGCGCATCCGGCGCAGTGTTTCTGTCAGGATGAAATTCCGATGCCTTCTTGCGATAGGCATTTTTTATCGCGGCATTCGACGCATCGCTGTCGATGCCGAGAACGGCGTAATGGTTGTTCATGCGTCTTTGGGTAGGGAACAGGTTCTATCGTGGGGCGGCGTCGACGCCAGAAGTTATTTTGATGAAAATTCCATGAGTAAGGAGCGAAGGATACAGGAGGCCGGGAGGCAAGTCGATCTTGCCCGGCTTCTCTGTTGTCAGTTTTGATATGTTTTGAGCGAGCGTGACCTGTTATGTCGCTTGCTGGATCGGCTTCGGTGCCGTACAGGGGGGGGGCGCAACGGCTTTCGTCGAAGGGGGGCCTTCAGCCTATGGCGGCTAACGCTACGCTCATCCGCCCTACGGCTGCGCGCTGT
>CAMLDH010000061.1 GCA_946478765.1 uncultured Oxalobacteraceae bacterium
ATAGCCTTGTCAATCCGGTCGCACGTTCGGCGCGCTGGCCGCGTCGATCGCGCTGGCGGCAGGTGCGCCTGCAGCCGTCGCCGGCAGCGCGTCGTGGGCGCACCAGAATGGCTCCGTATCCAGCAACGGCGCGGTCACCATCAAGTCGCTCTCCGGCAGTTTCTCCGCCGGCACGCAGAACCCCACCGGCGCGATCGCCAAGGCCAACCAGACCGCCGCCACGCAACCGCCGACTGTGATCATTCAAGCGACATCGAGCGGGCTTCCTTTCAATTACAAGGATGATTGCTACTACTTTCGGTCATTCGTGTCGAACATCGTGCAGTACGTTTTTTTTATTGGTATTGGAAAAGTTGAGAGCAACGCGTTCACAGGCGTAGCCGCTATACCAAATACGAGCGCAGCTTCATGGATACTGGCAGTGTCATTGGGCGGAGACGCACAACCGGCGACTACGATAACTTGGGGCGCAAACGGAGGATCGGCTCTCTACTCGTCTTACTCGAATAGCTCGTATGTTACGGCCGTCTACTCCATACCTGTCGACAACGTCCAGAAGTGTTATCCATGAGCCATAAGTACTGAGCGCCTTGTCAATCCGGTCGCAACGCCGGCGCGCTGGCCGCGTCGATCGCATTGGCGGCGCTGCCGCCTGCGGCCGTCGCCGGCAGCGCGTCCTGGGCGCACCAGGCGGGCGCGCTGCAAAGCAACGGGGCCGTCACCGTCAAGTCGCTCAGCGGCGGCTCCTATGCCGGCACGCAGAACCCCACCGGCGCGGTCGCCAAGGCCAACCAGAATGCCGCCACCCAGCCGCCCACCGTCATCATTCAAGCAACATCTGCCGGCGTCTTCAATTACACAACCGACTGCTACATCTTAAAAATTTCTGGATTCTCCGACGTCTACATCGGCGCGGGCAAGCTGGATGCAAGTAACAAGTTCACGGGAGTTCTCGGCAACGTATCCGGAACCGCGCAGCAGACCATGTTTCCCGGCGCGATCGTTCTCTCAATGCTAACTGGAGCCTCGGTCGCGACGGGATCGGTAAATGGGGTGATCAACCCACATTGGTGCGGCAACGACGCAGCGTGCGTAAACAACTATACCGGCAGCGGATCGGGGAGCGTAACGGGCCTGACCGTATCCCTTGTCGCCTCGCTTCCGACGGCAACTTGGCAGAAATGCTATCCGTGATAGCCTTGTCAATCCGGTCGCACGTTCGGCGCGCTGACTGCATCGATCGTGCTGGCCGTGGTTGCGCCGATCGCCGTCGCCGGCAGCGCGTCCTGGGCGCACCAGGACGGCTCGCTGCAGAGCAACGGGGCCGTCACCGTGAAATCCCTATCTGGAGGAAGCTACACCAGCACGCAAAACCCCAGCGGGGCCATCGCCAAGGCCAACCAGAACGCGGCCACGCAGCCACCCACGGTGATCATTCAGGCCACCGGAAGCAGTTCATACATGGTGGCCGCCACTCGGTTGCGTTACAACGGCAATCTCGGCGGGGTAGCTGGCGGCACCGCGAAATGTGTCATTGAATTCGGGACTGGGTGGAGGTTCGCAGGAATTGGACATCTATACGCGTTGGCCAGTGCAGTCGGGACCGTAAATGCTTGGGTTGATGATCCTAATGGTCAAAGCTGTAATTCATGGACGGATTCCGGGGGAACTACCGGTGCAGCAATCAACTATTACGGGACCAATACCTTTTTTTACACTACCACCCCCGCCTCCTGCTTTGGACATGCACCGGTTCTTTGTGCAAATTTCTGAGCATGTTATCAACGCTATCTTAAGCGCCTTGTCAATCCGGTCGCAACGCCGGCGCGCGTATAGCCACGCTGGTCGCGTCGATCTCACTGGCGGCAGGTGCGCCTGCGGCCATCGCCGGCAGCGCGTCCTGGGCGCACCAGGACGGTTCCCTGAGCAGCAATGGGGCCGTGACCATCAAGTCACTCAGCGGCGGCTCGTATGCCGGCACGCAGAACCCCACCGGCGCGATCGCCAAGGCGAACCAGAATGCCGCCACCCAGCCGCCCACCGTCATCATTCAAGCGACTGCATCGCTTCCGATCAAAGCGATTGGTGACACCTGTACACCGGCAACATCAGGAACACTCCCCAATCAGACGGCGGACGAAGGCACCGCCATCACGTCGGACCGTACTGCGATACTCACCTGCCAATCTGGGAATTGGAATAGAACATCAGCCGGAATATCTGGAAACTTCGCTGCAACCACATGTGGTACCGGAACTTGGGTAGCTCCATTCGGAGTCACACGCGTAAATGTGGCTCTTCTCGGTGGAGGCGGATCAGCTGGCGTTCAAAGCAATGCTAGCGGGCTAGCAGGCAATGGCGGCGGCGGTGGCGGATACTCGCAATACACAATCTCAGTCACAAGCCTTGCTTCCTATTCTTATACGGTTGGGTGTGGTGCGGTTGCGTGCGGCACAATTGGCTGTGACGGCTACATGGGTGGCAATTCCTCTTTTGGAACGACAGGCACAAATGCGTACACTGCTTATGGCGGGAAAGGTGGTGGAGGTGGCGACACTTCAACAATTGGGACGGGTGGTATTGGTTATACGATCAATGGTATTGCAGGCTCGTCTAGAAATGGCTGGGTCGGCGGATTTGGTGGCTCATGCGGATTTTCATCTCCTTCGTTTTCCTGTGCTGGTGCGACCAATACTACTCCAGCGCAATGGGGGGGCGGTGGCGCTGGGGGGCCGAATGGTATCAGAAATGGAGGCGGTGGATTTCTTACCCTTACATGGTAAACAGACGTACCGTTTTCAGCAGAGCCATCTTGACAAGGTGCTCAGGGGTAGCATTTGGAAGGCGATCGTACAGGAATATTTGAGGCGATATCTACAATATAACTCCCTCCTGAAGGCGCAGTCTGCCCCCAGAAGGTCGATGCATCTTGCGGAATAAGTGTCAATATTGCAACCTGGGCCATTGGAGATCCCAGCGAAGCGCCAAGTAGCGCTGTTTTCGCATAGACGTGCCCTCCGCTGATGCCGGTGAATTTGTTTGACGCGTCGATTTTTCCAATTCCCAATCGGGCGCTCGTCTCTTCTGTATAACCTGCGCCAGTCGGAGGAAAGAAGATATAGCAATCATCCTTGTAATTGAACGGCAGACCGCTCGATGTGGCTTGAATGATGACGGTGGGCGGCTGGGTGGCGGCATTCTGGTTGGCCTTGGCGACCGCGCCGGTAGGGTTCTGCGTGCCGGCATACGAGCCGCCGCTGAGCGACTTGACGGTGACGGCCCCGTTGCTCTGCAGCGCGCCCGCCTGGTGCGCCCAGGACGCGCTGCCGGCGACGGCCGCAGGCGGCAGCGCCGCCAATGCGATCGACGCGGCCAGCGCGCCGAACGTGCGACCGGATTGACAAGAAAGTGTTAACCGCAAAATAGTTAAGAATTTTTCAATCATTTCCGCCC
Organism: uncultured Oxalobacteraceae bacterium; assembly: GCA_946478765.1. Next base: position 3,454 of record CAMLDH010000061.1, read on the forward strand.
CCATTAAAAATTCTCCAGTAATACGTTGAAAATGCCTTGTCGACGATATTCGTCGGCGGATTCGGATCTGGAATTGCATGGCCCGCCTCAATCAATTTAACGTTAAGCGGCACATTTCGTATCCACACAACGACCTGGTTATCGTGATAGATGTCGAATTTTGCGTCTTCAGTGCGCAGTTGACCAATCAAAGCTGCTGCTCCAAATAAATCCACAAGTTTGGTGTCGGCGATGTTCACTCTCGACTGAACAAACTTATTCCCTGCGGGTACAGAGATCACTAACTTGCCCGACGTGTCAAGTCCAGCCATATTCCCGTATGTCGTCTGTAATGCAGGGACCCCGCCGTCTCGATTGGTAGCTGCCCGGACCTGCCAAAACACCGCGTAGTAAAGCGCACTGACTTTCTTTTGTGCCGCTGCAATACCAAGGGCTCGCAAAAGCGGCGATGGAGGCAACGAAACAAAAACCAGAAGTGCAAACAATATCCCGAAGAACGAAATCAACGTCCTAAACAAGATAGGATGGTCATAGCGTAGGCTTTCAATAAAGTCTTTCACGCTGTCTCCTAATATTGCTTCGGCAACTCGATCACTACCGGGTTCTTGCCCACCACGATTGTCGCCTTGTCACCCGCTACGTTTGATAGTATTGGAATGATTGGCGCTCCACCTGGCCGCAATATCGCTAACTCATTAATAGCTGCTCCAACTGCGTAGAATCGACCGTTTATTACTGCCCCGTTATCGGCAATGGACTGAAGAAACGCACTTTTCCTCACAGTCAGCTGGTAATCCGGCTCTTGCGGCTTTACCGCGACCTCGGCCGGCTTGGATTCTTCTCTCTTCTTGAAGAAATCATCTACCTCGCCACCGGCGTTGACTTCAGCCCGCTTTGCCGCAACCTGTTTCGCCCAAACAGGATAGAACGACTTCGTATCTGTCGTAACGCTCTTTGCCGTGACTTGAGGTAGCTCTTGTATCGGCAGCTGCAGCAACCTCTTGTTGATCATATTCCCAAGGCCCCAAACCGCTCCAATAGCGATTAACACTGCGAGATACAAGTAATATGTTGCATTGCGACCTTTCATTAACTTACCCATTATGTCCTCTCAATTATTGCGAAGCAGGATGCAAAAATCACCTAACTTCGCCAACGGAAATGCCTTGTCTCCTTGAAGTGAAATAGTTGCTATGTAAATGTCAGGACGCCTAGCGAGCTGCTCGATGCCCTTCATTAGCGTTTGATAGTTTTGCGCTCTAACGAATAAGGCTCCCCCATCACCAGCGCCGGTCGCCATACAGATCTTGGTAATCCCTATGGGAGACTCGCCTTGTGTGATCTGCTCGACCTTCGTCAAGATGGCATTGTCGTTGTCCGTCTCAATCCCATACTTTTCAAATCCGACGTGAGAAATGAGATGGACCATATCCTCCACTGTGTCTTCCCGGCGAAAACTGTTGTCCCATTTTTGCCGACTTTCACTTAATGCTAAAAACATCTCTTTCCAGCGAACGAGGTTTTCCGTGACAGCATCCTGGGCGACCGCTTTTCCATTTAAGGTCCCGTACGCCTTGAGCCCTTGCATTACAAACATACCGGACACGATGCATGCCGAAATGATCAGCATTTTTTTGAACTGTGTATTAACCATGAATGAACCCCTCGATCGTGAAAATGCGGCGCGTATTCTCGTCCTGCCATCCACGGTGCACCAATCGCAGGCTCATGCCGGTGCTCCCACGAAGCGTTTCCACTACTTGCTGCGCCTGCTCCAATGCAGATCCCGCAGAGCGCGGAACAGAAATGCGCAACCATGCATCTGGAACGCGATCGTCAGTCAAAAGATCGCTATTTTTTTTAGCCTCTGAAATAACAACGATGCCAGAGGCCTCTTGCAGCGAAATACTCGGCGCGGGTAACTTCATCTCGACAATCTGGACCCCGGGCAAAACGCCTACGCCGCGGACGATATCGAGGACCTTTGACGGCAATACGTCCTGACGTCGTGGCGTTTCCATAAAAAGCCTTCTCTGTGTCATGACGTTGATGTAATTCGAATCAATCCCGCCCTGCATTTTTATGTTCGGATCGCTTGCCGCATTCTCATATCGGACTTGAGCTTCGGAGTACTTATTCCATGCCATGCCGATAGCGCCGACATTAAACGCAACACCGGCTAAAACGATCGCGGCCGGCACCAGCAGCTCGCGACGAGAATCAACTGTTTTTGCAAGTGGCCGGTATGACAGCCTTTTTAACGGCTTATCACCAATGTATTCAACGTTCGGGATACCCCAATCGCCAAGAGGCGCAGCTTGTGCGACGTGCGCTTTGGGATACTTTCTTTTAACTCCGTCGATAACCGACTGCGCAGCTGCCTGAAAGCGGACACTGGAACGTTCTGGCAGCTCTTGGTCATACAGTTCAATAAGCTGTCCAGCGTCGAATACCAGCACATCGACAAGGAACTCACCATCTTCTCTCTCGATGCCACCGATTAATGCAAATTGCCCTTTTCGCTGCTTGATGCCCCAAGCAAGATAGGCATCAATCGTGAATCCGTATCGGGCCTTTGGCATGTCCAAAACACTGGGATGCACATGCACATAGACTTTCGGATTTCTCTTCTGTAAACCGGAAAACAAGCCTCCTACCGCCTCTCTCGGCGTTTGGGCGAAATAGTTCTTTGATGGAGGAACAGCGTTGGCCGACATCGACGCGAACACCAACTGGCCACCTATGAGCAATTTCCGGCTTTCCACGTTATCGAGGGCACGAGGCGAAGCAACCGCAACGATTTTATTTTTTGACATAGCTAATCCCATCACCGGTAACTCTTGACTGCACCCAAAATGGGAGCATAAATTGCTACGAAAGACATCAGAACCAATACCGCTGCGATCGCAGTTGCTATGACGTTACCAACAAAAAGCGCAGCGCTCACCTTCACGACGCCCTGTTCGACCAACTCAGGCGACACTATCTGCAACTCGCTATCAAGAACGCCTGTGCGGTCACCCAGAATCAGCGCGCGCCGGATGAATAACGGCCACTCCTGTCTTGGATCATCTTCACGCATGAGCGCTATATTTGCTGCGTCTTGCATAGGTAAGTTATTGACAGACAAATCCCGTTCAAATGCAACGTACCCATCGCGGAGCGACTCTGGAATGACCTTCATTGTGAGCAGCACCCCGCGGTTAGTTGGGATGCCAGCAGCAGCCATCATCGCCATGTACTCGGCCCAAACGCCGTGATACAGATCTTTCAATCCAGATCCAAGTTGAGGGATAGTGAGCGCAAATTCAAGCAGTACGTCTCGCCCCTCTTCGGTAGATGCCCACTTCACAAATACTGTTACCAGTGCAACCACACCACCGATAACAAACATCCAGTAGCTCTTAAAAAATGACTCCATCGCCATCGCTAGACTGGTAATGGCATTGGCGTCAGCAGCTCTAAATGTTCTCGCAGTCTTCGGCGCAACAAAGACCATGATGCAGATGAAAACAACAATACCAATGACGCCAATCGCGATCGGATAAGTGAGCTTCATCAGCTGCTTGCGTAGGTCAAGTTGAACATCAACAGCCTTCGTGATACGCGTAAAAACCGCCTCCATTTTTCCAGCTTCTTCTCCGGCGATCACAGCACTGACAAGCGCTTCCGGCCACACGGCAGGCAGGGACGTGGAAAGCGGGCTGCCGACCTCAATCGAGCGCGAGGTCTCCTCCCAAAATTCAGCAAACGCAGGTTGGATCGTGGACATGATTTTTACAGCCTCAGCCATCGGTATATTCCCGCGGAACTGGCTCGCCAGTGCCCTTGCCGACTCCCGGACTTGCTTCAAGCTCATCATTTCAGCATCCACTCCCTTAAAAGAACAGAACCGATCGTAGATCGACTTTTCCTTGCTTCACAAGCTCCAAGCCCGATTGAAGTAATGTAATTGGCCGAGCGTCCGCAATGATCTGGCGTTGAGTACGTGGATCTTCACCATTCAACAAGGCATGCACGGCATCCTTGACCTTACGCGTGAACGGAAGTACTTCACAAATTGGAAGTGCACCATCGTAACCGTCGTCGCAGTGTTCACATCCGTTAGGCTTCGCGCGCGAGACGCGGTCTGGCATGTCCCTCTTTTCGCCGACCATATCGAGATTGAGTTGAAACAAGCGCCGTTCTTCGTCATTCGGGATGCAGTCGCGCTCACCGCAATGCTTACAAACGGTCTTTACCAGGCGCTGTGAAATGGACAGCGCAAACGACTCCGCCAGCTGAAACCGAAGTCCCTTGTCGATCATCTGCGCGAGTACGTCAAGAGCGACAATCGAATCTTTCGCGTGGATGGTAGATAAAACGGTGTGCCCAGAACTCGCGAATGCGACGCTAAAATCAGCACTTTCGGCATCGCGGACTTCGCCAACAAAAAGCAAGTTGAAGTCGTGACGCTTTAGAGCGCGGAGGACCACGTTAAACCGCAACGCCGGATCCTTGATATGCCCTGGTGCCTGGATCTGAATCAGACCAGGAACTTCCCGTTCTATCGGTTCTTCTACGGACATCCGTTTCATGGAGTCCCCGTAGATCTCAACGTGCTCACCAATTGTTCCCGCAACGGTCGATGATTTACCTGAGTTGACCGGGCCTGAAAGCAAAATAAATCCTTGTGGCATCTGTACTGTATCCCGCAGATAGCGTACGGCCTCCTCTGGAATATTGAGATCACTCAGACGCGTCGACTCCGTGCGGCCAAACAGTCGAATGGAAACAGACCTAAGCGTTTTGTACTCGCCGAGGTGGTTCAGCGGGATAAAGTTCAACCGCATGAACGCATTCGCAGCCGCTGAGCGATATTTGATATGGCCGTCGTCCGGCTCTCTTAAACGACCGAATTCGCTGTTAGCGCCGGAACGCGCTTGCAGAAGGTTAATGGCTTTGTTAGCAACCACAGAGCCGAGAACCGTCTTCTTCGGCCCGTTCTCGATATTCGCTCTTTTGAATGGAGGAATAAGGCGGCCCCATTTGCGGATATAAACCTCGACAGCACCGCTTTCAAGCGGCTTGAAAGCGACGTCCGTCGCCTTCTCGCTGAGAGCGTGATCCAGAATGCGCGCCAACTCACGTTCCTCTGGAGTGCTGTTCGGATCATTCGGCTTGACATGCCAAACTCGACCACCGGAATCGCCGCCATCGTTGCCATCGTGACCAGCGTGATGGAGCTTGAGAACCGAAGAAATATCATCTCGGGCACCAACGGCCAACTGAGGTACTATTCCGCCATTGGCGACAATGATTGGGTCTGTTCTTTTTTGCGACTGCCCCATCAGTGAGTATTCGAGCATCGCTTCCCAACTGGAAAACACCAAAACAGGAACCAGGCTCTCGACCAACATCAAGGCCGCATCGCTCTCTTCACAACGTTTGATTACCAGCGGATTTTCCATCTCCTTATGCGGAGAAAGAAGAGACAATCGATCATAGAAAGGATAGCCGTTTTTAAGCGCGAGAATCTGCTCTACATATTGCAGCACCCGCACCTCCTGTTCGGCAAAATACTGCAATGTCGGTACACCCGCAGGCTTCCGCTTTAAGTAGCGATCACTTGTTTCTGCATCAATGACATCCCAGTCAACCAGGATCTGGCCGCTCTGATTATTCTGAGCATGCAACGACTTCTCCGCGAGATGCAGGATCTCATCCGGTGGATTCTTCCATCCCCACTCAGACGCCAGCTTTTTCAATGCTGGCTTCTCCTCGCCGTAGGAGACTAATTTTGACACAGCTGTCATTTTCAAATTCCTCTGCAGTTTTATAACGCACTGTCTACAGGTATAAATACCCTTGTGCCTGTAGCATTGAAAATCGGCGTCTCGCTGACCAAAATTATGTGACTCGTTGACTCGAACTGATAGCCGATCTTCCCGCCCCACGAGTCAAACATGTCACTACAATCGATTGGTATTCCTTGATACTGATACTGCCCTGTGCAGGTTATCGCTGTCCCTGCATATCCTGCGAGAGTCGCAATCGCAGTAATACTGCTTGCTGCGAGAGCGACGTTACTCGCATCTTTATCGGGGTATTTATCGTTCGTGTTCTTATAGTCGGTGAACTTCTGCAACAACCGATTCAGGCGAGCGCGCTCTGTAACGACCTGTTCATTGAATTGATCGCGCGTCTCCTTTCTGAACCACATACTCGTTTTCGTCCCGCACCAACTCGTCGCCACGTCATACCCACCGATACCGCATTCGTTCGACGCCAAGTATGCTGATGACGTTACACCACCTGTAGGGTCATTAGTGAAGGCGACTGCTCGGCGAAAAGTCCATACGCTATCGGTTAGCGAGGGGCTAACCGACAGGCTCTGCCACGAATTTAGCGACGATCTCAGGTACTCATATCCAGGCGTAGCAGCAAGACCTGGTAGCGATGCCGGAAAAGAATTCGTTTCCCGGTAATACAATTCAAGCGCCTCTGCCACACGAATCATGTCGTGCTGGCGTGCTTTGCTCTGATAGACATCGATGAGATACTCATGCTGACTTAAAACGTTTTCAGCAATGGACGCAGCCCATAGAATAATCCCGACAAATACCAGCGCAAGCACGAGAGATTCCCCCCTACATTATTGCTTGATGACGGTAACGGTACGGGTCCCGTTTGTCGCCGCACCATACTGAACAATTGCGCTCGTAGCATCCGACGCCGCCAGCGCCGTCAGACTTCGGTTATGTTTTTGCGCCATCAGCAAAGCAATTTCATCCGGTACGGCGACATAACCAACTTGCAGTGGTGCGACACCTCCGCCTGCCAGCGTTACCGCGAAACCTTGGACGTTATAAACGCCAGCACCGCTGCCTGGCTCGGCTGCATCAACAAGTGGCTTCACCAATGACTGGTTATAGCAAGTGGTATAAGTTGATGCGACATTCGATACGCCGCCAAACATCACATCCGAAAGCGTCTTTCCTGTATCAGGCAAGGGGTTGGACGCAACTGCACTTGAAACGCCACACGACTTAGCAATCTGCCGAAGAGTTTGATTAACTCGCTCTGCAGTCGAAAGCATCGTTTGTGCCTTGGCTGGATTGTCAGCATCTTTGAATGCCGGGATAGCTAATGCCGCGAGGATGCCGACAATCGCGACTACGACAATCAATTCAACTAGCGTGAAGCCCTGCGGCTTTTTCTCTGGTAACCCGTTCATTTTTCTTCCTTTCAGTGACATGAGAGAACTGCTTTACTGCTTTAAACAGACAACATACGTTAGAACGTCAAAACCAAATTATTACCGGTTACCACTGCGTCCGGCGCGGCACCTGTTGACACCCCTGCTCGAATTCGAAGCGCGGCTGAATGGGGAGGCGCATTCGGCAATTGCGTTCCCGTTGCATCGTAGTCACGGCAATACTCGATTGCCCCTCCCCAAGCCGTGCTTCCATATTCTGAGGAGGACAAGTTGATTTTTGCTAGAATCCCGCTTGTGGCGAGAGAGTACCAACCATCGCGACATCCCTGATTTGTCGCAGGATTTTGGCCACCTAATGACGTCGAATCGGTCGGATAATAATTCGTCGCATCCCCAGCTGCTGCTGTTATCTGGGCAGCACGAAAGAATGACAGGAAACTGTCCCTCAACTTGTCCAACCGTTGCGCCGTAGTCGTAAGCATCTCCTTCTGTATCGGCAAGCTTGATACGATATGTGCAGCGTGATCAGTCCCTGTGCTCTTCCACGTCGTATAGTTCGCCGATGTCAGAGTTGCGCTAGTGCCTGGTACGCCTGTTGCCGGAGTCGGATTGCAAGTGGTGTCAGCTTTCATGCATTCGGTCATGTAGATGGCACCATACTGATACGTAAGTGTCGCCAATGGTCCACTTTGGACATACAGAGGAACCTGTTGCGTCAATCCAGTAACAACCTGATATACCCTGACAGCAGCACCAGTTGTTCCATCATCGTTAATTTCATTAGGCGACACGCCTTGCTGTGTGAGCACCTGAGACAACGCAATGCCGGCTGCTGTAGCATCACCGCTGTTGTAGATCGTTTTGTTGTAGCCTCCACCCGTATAAGGAGTTGGAAGAGCCCCTAGCGCCGACGTATTACGTGCATAGTTCAAGAATGCATCGCCGATCCTTTGACTATCCAACTTACTTTTTTGCACGTAAGCGAACTGTTGCGACGAAATCACACCCTCATACAGTGGTGTGAGCAAGACCATCAGCACAGCAATCACACCCACCGTAATCACCAATTCGACAAGTGTAAAACCACTTTGCTTCTTCATAGTGTTAGCGCTTTTTAACAGACACTTTGAGGGCGAAATAGTAGGTCCCGCCCGAACTGGTCGACTTCTTGACGCCGAAGATGCCACCAAGTGGATTGCCTCCTGTTGGGAGACCGTTTTCATCACTTTGGAGAGATTCCTCAGTCTGACCGCCGACGATAATCAAATCGCCATCTCTCAGCAGGGCTTCGCCGGAATAATTGAGTTTTCGTTCCAGTGGGATACGCGCTATGCTCGTTTGCGCTGTATTTCCAACGTTCACGATTTGCGGTATCTGCTGTTCTCCAGCCGGGATCACATTGCGGATGTTAATCGCCGCACGTACCAGGCCCGTCGCGACATCAAAGCGTGGATAAATCTTCAGTTCAGTACCGAACTCTTTCATCACAAGTGTGTTGTTCGTCGCCTGCGTAGCAGCTCCCGTATTGCCAGCGGCCGCCGTTTGCGTAACCGTGTTGTAGTAACGCGGTGTGATGTTTGAAAATTCACCTGGCACACCAGATGTAGTCGCAACCCTTGGTCGCTGAATCACCGAGACATTGCCCATCTCACTTAGATAGGCGTTGAATATCTGAAGGCCGTCACGCGGCGAGGTAATGCCCAGCAGCGCTCCCCCCACCTGCTGAGAACCAGCACTAACTATAGGGATGTTGCTACCTGGTGCGAAGCTGAGCGTCACACCACCCAAGCCGTTGTTCGAGAGGACCGCACCATAACGTCCTGAGGCCCAACGAGCAAACTGTTGAATATCGAGGCCTTCGGATTCACTACGGGTACGAGACACAAGCAACAGTTCGCCCTCAAAAGACAGATCCGTGTTGAACATTTCTTGTGTACGACGGAAGTACACATCCAGATCCGCGAGAATCCAATGCGGCGCTTGTACGCTGATTGTTCCAGTCTCCGGGTTGTAAGAATGAGAACCGATCTTTTTCGATGCATAGAGCTCGCCAGCACCAGCGCTATCACCCTGCGCGCCCCCGACGACTTGCGGCTGGTACGCGATTTGCGGTTGATTGACTTGCATTGGCATTCCAGGCAACGCCGGCAAACTCGGTAGTCCCGCAGCTACGCCTGTCGGCATGTGCATTTGCATGCTGCGGGGAACAGGCACCAGAACGACAAGCCTCTTCGTCAATTCCTTGTCGAGCGCGCCCCAGAAGTCTTCAGCCGCACTTATGCCAGTTCCTGTTCCACTCGTACCGGTCGATGCAGTGCTTTGCTGCGTGTTCTGCTGCGCACCTGCGCTTGCCTGGGAGGCTCCGCCTGTTTGAGCACTTGCCGACGAGGCATTCGCCGAACTCGAAGCACTGCTGTTTGCCATGCCGGATCCGGCAGTACTAAATGCCCCGTTGGATGAATATGATGTGCGACGATTGCCAAGATTGAGGTACCACGTCTTCATAGCGAGCGGCTTGATAATGACAAGCTTCCGCGCATCATCCGTCTGATAGTCAAGACCGGACGTACCCAGGATCTGCTTGAGCGCAGATTCAGCGTCCGTCGAGTTGACCGTACCGACGTACGTGATATTGTCGAGCGGGAGATCTGACGTGATGTTTAATCCCTTTGCAGCAAGCTGTGCGACCACCTGCGTCAATGTTGTAGGCATGGGCGCATTCAACGAAACGGTTTTTACCTTCAGCCATGCACCGGTCGACTTCTGATATACGATCTCCGATGCTGACAGCATCGTGCCCTTGCGCTCAACTACGCGCGGCATTTCAGCAACACGAATAGGGGCCTCCATCGCTTGCCGCGCTACAGGAATTTTCGCATTAATGTCGTCACGTACCTTATCCACTGCGCCGCATCCTGCGATCACGAAGGCACACAATGCAGCAATACCAGTTTTTGTGGCATTCATTATTCAGATCCCCCTTCGCGCATGATGTAGACAGTTGGCGGAAAATTTTCCGACCACAATTCGACTTGTATTTTTGCTTTTCTGGGCAATGAATTGAAGACGGCCTTGATCGCTGTCTTGAAGTCGCCTTCGACTCGCATGCCACCATCAAGGTCCAGGTCTTTATCCTCAAGCGTTTGCTCGTCCTTGTAGTTCCAGAGGTCGATCCATCCGGCCCGAACGGCAAATTCATGCACAACATCTCTTAGCCGCGACTTGGGTTTGACGACCCAAATCGGGAGCTTCTTTTCTTCCACAGATGAGGCCGCATAGGTCGTCGCCGATGATGGAGCCGGATACTTTCTTTCGCCTACATAGAGGTGACGCTTCTTCCAGTCCACGTCGATCAGCAGCCCCTGTTCATTGGCGAGAATGTCCAGAACTTCGACCCAACGCCTGCTACCACGCCAATTGACCAGCCGATCCTTGTCGAACTTACCTACGACGTCCTGCTTTAGGTATGCATGCCAATCCGACGGCGCGATTTGTTTGAGCGCATCTATCAGCTTGACGTCACGACCAAAGCCACGGCGGACCTCAATTTCTCCTTCAGGCTCGCCCATGTACGCCAGTGCCACCAAGCCGAGACCACTGGGTACGACTGCCGGCTTAGACATGGCAACGCCCTCTACCGCGAGTGGTTCAACGCCGGCGGCCAGCTTCTGCACAACTTGCGCGGGGGCCTCTTCGACAACATCAAAACCCGCGTACGCCACCGCCGGCAACACAAACAACAACAGTGCGAATATTTTTTTCATCGTGACCTCATTACCCCAGATAGTTACGCATGCTTCATTAAATTCCCCAGCACAGACTTTGCTGGTACCGCCAAGTCCACCGACTTGCTCCCGGTCTTTTTCTCCCTGCCGGAAGTTTCTTGATCGGTACCCGAGCGAGCCGTGGATCCTGTGCTGTTACTTTCATTGGGTAATACGCTGGCGTAATGTTCTTTTTGCGTATTATTACTTTCATTTGTTGATAGCGCAATAGTATTTATTGAAATGTCTTTATTTAAAAGGAGTCTGCACCCTACAACGAGACAGTCTTTCAGAAATTCTTTGTCGTCCTTACCCAGTAGTTTTGATCGGCGGTCATATTCATCCATGACCGCTACCTCTTCCGGCCTTTTGAAGGAAAGTCGAAGAACAAATCGACGACCGTACCTTGCCCAGCTTTTTCCTACCTCACGATCCATCGCTTAGTCCTCCACCATGTATTGAAGGTACTTGCGCATCCCGCGTGCATTGGCAAATTCCGGCTCAGCGGGGACGACACAATGCGGATACTCTTTACGAATAACGTCATGCATCAATACCGCTCCGCCGCCAACGAGGATCACTGACTGCATCTCCGCGGCATCGCCTATACGTCGCTTCGCTTCGCGAATAATTTGCTGCCCAATCTCTCCCACCGCAGCGTCTACGATGTCGCCGACGTTATGGTCCTCGCCACGCAAACGGATTTTCCGATGACGGGCCACATGATCCAACGTAGCGAGCCGGATCTTCGCCACACCAAAACGTCGCTTCAGATCGTTTTCCATCTGGTCGTATACATTGCTGATTCCTATGTTCGCGGTGCCGGAGTTCACATGGTCAAGCTTTGCTCCGCCGTATACGGTCACCGTGTCAGTTGTCCGTCCGCCGATATCGAGTACCGCGACTGGCGCACTCATGTCGACGCCCTGGCGGAGATTTCCGTTGTCATCAGTGTAGTAATCAATAACAGCCGCGAGGCCTTGCGCAGTCACTTGTTGCTTGAGAATTTTCGGTGGTTGCTGCCCGCTCAGCGGACGCACTTCGATTTCAAGGTTGCGGATCTTCTGGTCAATAAGCCCCTGGTTCGGTTCGCTAGTTCCCGGCGTATAAAAGGACTGGAACGGCAAGCCCGTTGCAAGCTTGATCTTTTGACCGCCGAGTTCCGCCAGCTGCAGGGCATGATTTACGAGTACGCGGTTAATCTCGTTAAATGCATAGTCATCAAAACGAGTGTCCTCGCCATCGATCTCCGGGTCTACCGTGAACTGGCGGCCTTGCGACTCATACCCCCCCAAACCGGCATCGTCCTTGCCGATGGCCGTCAGCGTAAAACCCACCCTGGCAACACTCGGT